>CANHBA010000004.1 GCA_947458985.1 Flavobacteriales bacterium | reverse complement strand
TCAGCCTTCCAATCCAAAGCACGTTGTGCCGCTTCCTTCATGCCTGCGGTCGGGCGATACTTCATGTCGAAAGAACGGATCTCAGCAATAGGAGCATCGGTAGTCTGTACCGGGATGGCTTGCGGGGGTAGCTGCCCTTCATCTTCCGGCACTGCTTCAAGCCCGGCTATTCGCTTGGCTTCTGCTCTATCAATGATGCCAGCCTTGTACAACCGCTCTGCCCGCTCGGCTTCCGCAGACACTAATGAGGCCTTGTACATTTTGCAGGAGTTTGTTTTGGTATTCTACTGCAGCCGGAATGAAGTTGTTTTGAATGAGGTCACCCATGAGGCGAGACTCAATTTGAATTTTGAGGATGTAGTTCTCAAATTCGATTTCTGCACGCGCTTCTAATTCACGCGGCGTAAGTACTTCCATTTCTGAGAAGAGTTTGACTACATTTTTGTTGTGCCAAACCTTGAGTGCGCGTGGTGTGTCTTTGAGGTTAGATAAACCGCGTTTCTCCGCTTCTTTGACCCATTCGTCGCCGTAACCATTGCCTTCAAAACGGATCTTTTTAGAGGCTTTGATCAGGACTTGCAATTCTTTAAGGATGGCTTCGTCTTTGGTTTCGCCTTTTTCGATGCGCTTGTCTACAGACACCTTGAAGATACGCAATTGCTTGGCCATAATGGTGTTCAAGACAATCATGGCCGAACCGCAGTTGGCAGAAGAACCTACCGCGCGGAATTCAAATTTGTTGCCTGTAAAGGCAAAAGGTGAGGTGCGGTTGCGGTCGGTGTTGTCTAGTAAGATTTGTGGAATTTTTCCGATGTTGAGTTTGAGCTCCGTTTTGTCTTGGGGCGTCATTTTACCAGCCTTGATGTTTTTCTCTAGATCGTCGAGCAACTGAGAAAGCTGTGTGCCGATAAAAGCAGAAATAATAGCTGGCGGCGCTTCGTTGGCACCCAAACGGTGGTCATTGCCTGCAGAGGCAATGGCTGCGCGCAATAAATCGGCGTTGTCATGGATGGCCATGATGGTATTGACAAAGAAAGTCAAGAACTGCAAGTTCGACTTCGGGTTTTTGCCCGGCGCCAACAAATTAACGCCTGTGTTGGTGCTCAAAGACCAGTTGTTGTGTTTGCCAGAACCATTTACGCCAGCAAATGGCTTCTCGTGTAAAAGAACACGGAAGTTGTGCTTGCGCGCGGTTTTCTCCATGATATCCATGAGCAAGAGGTTGTGGTCATTGGCCAAGTTGCACTCTTCAAAAATAGGCGCGCATTCAAACTGATTGGGCGCTACTTCGTTGTGACGGGTGGTAACAGGTATGCCCAACAACAAAGACTCCACTTCAAACTCGCGCATGAACGCATTGACACGCTCTGGAATAGAACCAAAATAGTGGTCTTCTAGTTGCTGACCTTTAGCAGGCGCGTGGCCGAATAATGCACGACCCGTGAGCATGAGGTCTGGACGCGCGTTGAACAACGCGGAGTCAATTAAAAAGTATTCTTGCTCCCAACCTAAAGTAGCATTGACTTTCGTGACGTTTTTATCAAAATACTGACAAACGTCTACAGCAGCTTGGTCGATCGCATTTAGCGCTTTGAGCAAAGGCATTTTGTAGTCTAGAGACTCGCCTGTGTAAGAAATGAAGATGGTAGGAATACAAAGTGTTTTGCCAATGACAAAAGCAGGTGAAGAGGGGTCCCAAGCGGTGTAGCCGCGCGCTTCAAAAGTATTGCGGATACCGCCGTTCGGAAACGAAGAGGCATCTGGCTCTTGCTGAATGAGTAGGTCGCCGTCGAAACGCTCAATGGCTTTACCTGGGCCAATTGGCTTGAGGAAGGCGTCGTGCTTTTCTGCGGTTGTGCCCGTTAGCGGCTGAAACCAGTGTGTGTAGTGTGTGGCGCCTTTAGAAATAGCCCAATCTTTCATGGCGCTCGCTACCTGATCGGCAAATTTGCGGTCTAGACGCGTGCCATTTTGGATGGCTTCGGTCATGAATTTATAGGTTTCTGAAGGGAGGTATTCACGCATGATGTCTTGGTGAAATACGTTTTGACCGAAAAGATCCGAAAGTTTGCCATTGTAGTCAATGTGCTGAGGTTCGCGATGCAAAACATCTTGGTACGCGCGTAGTCTTTTTGTTGCCATTTTGAATAATTTTTGACAAATATATCCAATTTTTAGGGGTGTCGCCTTCAATTTTTGCTATTTTTTCAACAAGACCCCCTATTTTTTCATGACAAATTAAAAAATTAACAAATTCTTTCTATTTCTCTAACTTTTCGGAAATTTGTAAAAAGTTAGAGAAATAGAAAGAATTTGTCTAACTTTTCGGAAATTTGTAAAATGGATGCAAATTGGCTACTCGACAAACTTTCTTCAGACCTCCCCGGCGAAGCAGCCCACGCCCCCTACAAACGCTACCGCCAACAATTGGAAGAAATCCATGCTGCACAAATAAGACGCCCCGCTGCTGTCGCCATTCATTTCTACCTCAAAAATGCGGCGTGGCATTTCATATTGATCGAGCGCAGCACCTACAACGGCCAGCACAGCGGCCAAATGGCCTTCCCAGGCGGCAAACCCGAAGCAACTGATCCACATCTCGAATACACCGCCAGAAGAGAATGCTTTGAAGAAATTGGCATCCCAATAAATACAGGTAGACACCTCAAAACGCTCTCCACAGTCTGGATCCCCGTATCGGGCTATGAAGTCAGCCCTTTTGTCTTTGTGCACGAAGAAGCCCCACTCCTTCAACCCGATTCCCGAGAAGTACAAGAGATTATAAGTGTGGACCTTTCTGATTTATTAAAGGAAGAAACTTGTATTCAAAAAGACATCAATATTCCCGGAGGCGTTATCTTGAAAGACCACCCTTGCTTTTTGTTGAATAACAAAATTGTGTGGGGCGCTACGGCGCTCATGTTGAATGAGGTGAGGATGATGTTGAGGTAATTTTACGTATTGACAGACAACTTCATATTCATTAAAGGGTAAGAAATCACGTTGGAAATCATTTTAATTCGGAGTAATTGTGGTGTTTATGATAACCACCGCATCTAAAACCACCTTCCTTCAAGAAATATTGAAGGGCAATAAGTCAAATAAAATCTAAGTTATCGAATGAGTTTGAAGGTAAATATGAAAATCTTTGCCTTCAAAAAGTAAAAAAAATGATGATTAAACAATTCTCATTTGTAATTTTGTAAAACAAAAGCATGGCAACTCCGATCAAAATAACACCCCCATTGAGTGGCAAGCAGTCAAGAAAGTTCAACGAACAATTGGCTGTGACCTCTAGGAAGCGCGTAAGTGCAGAAGAGAAGAATCGTATTTTTTCTCTTGTGGAGAAGGTTTTATCGAATCAGAAATCAAGATAATATACTGTGGTTTTGTCCGAATTTGCATTCGATGTATTATCGAATGACTTCGATCTATCCGAATTTGATTGTGGAGATACAGACATCAACGCATTCTTGAAGGATGATGCGTTGAACTACCAAAGAGAAAAATTGGCTAATACTTATCTATTCCATTTTGATAAAAAACCAATTGCTTACTTCAGTATTTTAAATGACTGTTTACACGATAAAGGATACGAAGCCAATACCTGGAATCGATTCCACAGAAAACATAAAATCCCAAACAATAAAAGAATTAGGCAGTATCCTGCTGTAAAAATTGGTCGACTTGGAGTAGAGAAAACCCACCAAGGTTCTGGATTAGCTTACGAGCTTATGGATTTCATTAAAGGATTTACGTTGTTCAATCACAAACCGGCTTGTCGTTTATTGCTTCTTGATGCATACAACAAGCCGCAACAGCAAAAATACTACCTGCGCAACGACTTTCAGTTTCTAGACAACTCCAGCACACAAGATATTACTCAATTAATGTACTTTGATCTGATTCAGTTGAGTTGAAAATTGGAATTAACAAAAACCCCTAAAAAACAAAAAGAGGAACAAACGCTATTTGTTCCTCTTTTTGCTAAACCATGCTAAAACTATAAAACTAAAACTACAACTATGAACTGCAATTCTGGAACAAATTTACGGCAGCAATTTGGATCTGCCAACTTTTCTATGTGAATTTTTTGTTAATTTTTGGTAGCGCGCGTCATTTCGCGTTTTCCGGGAGGGCCCGGCAAGGCCTCTAAGCTAAACCCGACGGCCTTTAAGTCTCTTTTGAACTGACCCTGAGCACAGTAGGTAACCATCACACCTCCATGATTCAAAACACCATACAGTTTTTCAAAAATAGACTTTTGCCACATGTCTGCTTGCGCATTTGGGCCAAACGCATCGAAGTAAATCAGGTCAAATTTATCGTCGGTTTGCCATTCTTGAATTTTGACCGCGGTCTTGGTCAAGGTAAAAAAGGGATGCAATTCTTGAGGAACCTCCCATTTGGAACGCATGAGTTCGTTATAATAGATTTGTTCCTCTTTTACAGAACTATAAGAAAGCGCAGTCCATATTTGCTCCTCCACCGGAAAAGCCTCCATGCCGGTATATTTGATTGGTAATTTATTTTCAAAGGCGAACAGCGCACTGAGCAAGGCATTCAAACCCGTACCAAAGCCAATTTCTAAAACATGAACCTTTTCAAATTGAGTGAAAGCATGTTTCAAGCCATGTTCAATAAAAACATGCTTGGCCTCTTGCACACTGCCGTGCTTGGAATGATACGTTTCATCGAGCTCGGGCACATATAGCGTAGGCGAACCATCGGCCGTAAGTCGGATTTCTCTTTTCATTATTTTTTTCTGATCAAATACAAACCGTCGCGAATAGGCAACAAAACCTTTTCTACCCTTGGGTCCTGACTGATTTTCAGGTTGAGCTCGCGCAGCAAGACGCTGTCTTTGTCTTGGTGTTTGTCGTCTGTTACCTTTCCCGACCACAGCACGTTATCGATGAGGATAAAACCATCCGGATTCAGTTTGTCAAGCGCTTGTTCGTAATAGAGCGGATACTGTTGTTTGTCGGCATCGATGAAAATGAGATCGAATGTGGTGGTAAGCGTTGGAATAAGTTGCGCTGCATTCCCAATGACATACTCAATTTGGTCGGCGAATTCAGAAACCTCAAAATAGCCTCTTACCCGTGTTTCTAACTCTTCATTGATATCAATTGTGAGCAGCTGACCCTCTGGACGCAGGCCTTCTGCCAAGCAGAGTGCAGAATAACCGGTGTAGGTGCCAATTTCCAAAATGTGTTGCGGGCGCAACAGCTTGGACAGCATGCTGAGCACGCGGCCCTGAAAATGTCCGCTGAGCATGCGGGGCTGCAGCACCTCAAGATGGGTTTCTCGGTCAATTTTAGCAAGCAAAGCAGAGGCTTCAGAACTGTGCGCGCTCACATAAGCTTGTAATTCAGTAGAAATGAATTCCATTTGTCGTTGTATTTGCACAAAGATACACGAAGCTCGGCGCATTTTCCTAAATTTGTCTTCTCAGAAAATACACATGACCGTTTCAGCAATTCGCCAGCAATTTTTCGACTTTTTTGAAAGTAAAGGACACCAAATTGTGTCTTCAGCCCCAATGGTAGTCAAGAACGACCCTACCCTGATGTTCACCAACGCAGGCATGAACCAATTCAAAGACTTCTTCTTGGGTTACCAAACACCAACCAACCGCCGCGTTGCCAATTCTCAAAAATGCTTGCGTGTTTCGGGCAAACACAACGACCTCGAAGAGGTGGGTGTAGACACCTACCACCACACCATGTTCGAAATGCTCGGCAATTGGTCTTTTGGCGACTACTTCAAGGAAGAAGCCATAGGCTGGGCCTGGGAACTCCTCACTTCTGTTTACAAAATACCCGTAGACCAACTCTACGTAACCGTTTTTGAAGGCGATGCCAAAGACGGCGTTGCCCAAGACAGCGAAAGCTTCCATATCTGGAAAAAATACATCGCAGAAGAGCGCATTATTTTAGCTTCCAAAAAAGACAACTTCTGGGAAATGGGCGACACCGGCCCTTGTGGCCCTTGCACCGAAATACACGTCGACCTCCGCAGCCCCGAAGAGCGCGCCAAAGGCGATGGAAAAAAATGGGTCAACGCAGACCACCCACAAGTCATTGAAATTTGGAACAACGTCTTTATGGAGTTCAACCGCAAAGCCGATGGCAGCCTAGAGCCGCTACCGTCTAAGCACGTCGACACCGGAATGGGCCTAGAGCGCTTGGCAATGGCCCTACAAGGCAAGCAGTCCAACTACGACACCGACCTCTTTCAAACCCTCATTCAATTCATTTCCAAAGAAGCGGGCATCCCTTATGGCAAAGCCGAAGAAACCGATATCGCCCTGCGCGTCATCGCCGACCACATCCGCGCCATTGCCTTTTCTATAGCCGACGGCCAACTGCCTGCCAACAACGGTGCAGGTTATGTCATCCGCCGTATTTTGCGCAGAGCAGTGCGCTACGGCTACCAAACACTGGGTTTAAAAGAACCTTTCCTTTGCGAGCTCGCAATGGTATTAACGGAGCTCATGGGCAAGCCCTACACCGAACTCATCAGTCAGAAAGAACTCATCTATAAGGTCATCAAGGAAGAAGAACTGAGTTTCTTTCGCACCCTTGCACTAGGCATCAAGCGCATCGAAGACCTCATTGCACAAGTCAAAGCCGCTCAGCAAACTCAAATTGCGGGCGCTGCAGCCTTTGAACTCTACGACACCTACGGCTTTCCTCTAGACCTCACCTCGTTAATTGCCCGAGAAAACGGCCTTTCTATTGACGAAGACGGCTTCCAACAAGAGCTCCAAATTCAAAAAGACCGCTCCAGAGCAGCCACCACCATCGAAACCGATGACTGGCAGCAAGTGCACCCAGATACCAACACCCAATTTGTGGGCTACGACGACAAAACCGCGTCTGTACAACTCATCAAATACCGCAAAGTGAGCCAAAAAGGCAAAACTTTCTATCAGTTGGTCCTCGACCAAACGCCATTCTACGCTGAAGGCGGCGGCCAAATTGGCGACAGCGGCAACTTGCACAACAGCACAGACAACATCCGCATTTTCGATACCAAAAAAGAAAACAACCTCATTGTGCACCTCGCCACTGAGCTACCTTCCGATTTACACGCGCGCTTTGAGGCCAGCATCGATCTTGCCAAACAACAACACACCGCCAAGAACCACAGCGCAACGCACCTCCTTCACCACGCACTCCGCACCATCCTTGGTACGCATGTGGAGCAAAAGGGCTCGTTGGTGTCAGAAAAAGGCCTGCGCTTTGACTTCTCTCATTTTTCTAAAGTCAGCGACGAACAACTTTTACAAATTGAAGCAGCCGTTAATGCTGCTATTCAAGCCGCTCAGCCTTTGCAAGAAAACCGCGCACTCGACATCGAAAGCGCGAAGCAAAAAGGCGCCATGGCCCTCTTCGGCGAAAAATACGGCGACACCGTCCGCGTCATTGAATTTGGCGCGTCAATCGAATTATGTGGTGGTATCCACGTTTCGAACACCAACCAAATCGGTGTCTTCAAGCTCGTGGCCGAAAGCGCAGTTGCTGCCGGCATTCGCCGCATAGAAGCCATCACTGGCGACGCCGCTATGCACTACTACAAAGACAAAGCAGCCCAACTAGAGCAAATAGAAGCTTTGCTTAAAAAACCTGCCGATATCGTCAAAGCCATTGAAGAGCTGCAACAAAAAAATAGTGCGCTTGGCAAAGAGATCGAACGTTTGGCAAAAGTTCAGGCCCAACAACTCAAAAACGAACTCAAAAACGACGTGCAACACACAGACGGCATGCACCTCCTGCTTAAAGAAGTACATACCGATGCTGCAAGCGCCAAAGACATCCTCTTTGCACTGCGCCAAGACTTCAGTCCTTTTGTTGGCGTACTCGCACACCGCGAAGCCGACAAATGCGGTTTAACGATCTTACTAGACGACGCACTCGCTGCACAAAATCAATGGAGCGCCGCGCAATGGATCCGCGAGGTGGCACCACTGATCCAAGGCGGAGGAGGCGGGCAAGCTAGTTTTGCAACAGCAGGCGGCAAAAACCCTGCTGGCCTTGGCGCGGCGCTTCAAGCGCTTCAAGCCAAACTACATGGCCAATAAATTGAAGCGTGAGTAACAGTTTAGAAATCTTTTTTTTAAATCTGGGTTGGAGCTGGACGCTCTCCAAGTTTTTTCCTTATTTGCTAGCCTGCATTGTAGGACTGATCTTACTTAAAGCAACGCTCAAACTGCGCCTGAACTTTTGGATACGCATACCCATTGGTGTTTTACTCTTGCTCTTGCCATTTTCAAGCTATTTCTTCTTCTATCCAATTTACCAACCTGACCTCTTCAATTCAGCATATAAACCAAAAATATTGCCGCCACAAAAACCAAGTCAAGCAACACTTGCGGTTATTGTTTTGCCTGGTTGCCCCTATTGTATGCAGACTACCGACGTCATGAATCGGCTCGCTGTTCAAAACAAGCATTTGAAGATCAGCTATTACTTGGTGTCAGAAGACCCTATTTCAGAGCAGCTATTCAGAAAAAAACTAAACAAGCGCATTTCTGTTCGGTATGCAAAAGACGAGACACTCTGGATGCTTGCCGCTGAAGGTGTTTTTCCGAGTTATTTACTTTTTGACAATAAGCAACTCAAACGCGCCTGGCACAACACCACTTTTGGGGTGAGAGCACTAGACGAATTGCGTCAGTTCAGCAACGAATAATGCCGGTCGCTTAATGGCTTGGATTGGCATAGCGCTGCACATCTACAGCAGTAATACACTGATCAGATAAAATCACAAGGCGTTCAATTATATTGCGCAATTCGCGGATATTGCCCGTCCAGTTGAGTTCTTGAAGCGCTTTAACAGCTGCTGCTTCTATTGTTTTGAGGGCAATACCGTGGTCTTGGCAAACTAATTTCAGGAAGTGGTTCACTAACAAAGGAATGTCTGAACGGCGTTCGTTGAGCGCTGGCACATGAATGAGGATGACAGCCAAACGGTGAAATAAGTCTTCGCGGAAACGACCTGCTTTGATTTCTTCGCGTAGGTCTTTGTTGGTGGCGGCCAAAACCCTGCAGTCTACTTTGAGGTCCTTCTCGCCGCCAACGCGCTGAATGACATTTTCTTGAAGCGCGCGCAATACTTTGGCTTGGGCCGACAAAGACATGTCGCCTATTTCATCCAAAAAGAGGGTGCCGCCTGATGCCAATTCAAATTTTCCTTTGCGGTCCTTGACAGCCGACGTAAAAGCACCTTTTTCATGACCAAAAAGCTCGCTTTCGATGAGTTCGGCAGGTATAGCTGCGCAATTGACCTCGATAAAAGGCATTTTGCTGCGGTTGGAAAGTTCGTGTAAGGAACGGGCCACGAGCTCTTTGCCGGTTCCGTTGCCGCCGGTAATGAGCACGCGTGCATCGGAAGGTGCCACCTTTTCAATCATGGTTTTGATGGCTTCGATCTCGGCACTCTCCCCAATAATAGCAGATCCTTTGATCTTTTTGACAACTTGCTTGAGTTGTTTGGTTTCTTGAACTAGCATGTTGCGGTCTTTGACTTGGCGCAACAAGACCAAAATACGGTTGAGGTCGAGTGGTTTTTCGATGAAATCAAAAGCACCTTTTTTAATGGCTCCAACGGCAGTTTCTACGGTTCCGTGACCGGAAATCATGATAACGGGTGTTTCAATGCCGAGCGCCAAAATTTGATCGAGTAATTCGAGGCCATCCATTTGTGGCATTTTGATATCGGAAAACACGAGCTCATAGGTGTGGGCTTTGAGTTTGTCGAGCGCCTGTGCGCCGTTTTCGGCTTCATCTACGACACAGCCTTCGAATTCTAAAATTTCGCGGAGGGCTCTGCGGATAGCGCGTTCATCGTCAATGAGTAAGACTTGCATATTTTTATTTAACAGTGCGTTCTAACATGGGTACAAACTTAAAAGTACCAAATTCTTCGGAGGTAAAGGTGGTGTCGGAAGTTTTGTGAATGCGTAGCATTTTTTGCTCTGCGCCTTCTCCGACGGGGATCACCATGAGGCCACCTATTTTGAGTTGTTCGAGGAGTACTTCAGGTATATCGGGCGCGCCGCAGGTCACTAAAATGCGGTCATAGGGGGCATATACGCGGTTGCCTTTATAGCCATCGCCAAAAAAAAGACTGGCATTGAAACCAAAGAAATCGATCATGCGCTTGGCCTTGTTATGCAAGGGTTGGTGGCGCTCAATTGAAAATACTTTGACACCGAGCTTGCACAAAATACAAGTTTGAAAACCAGAACCTGTACCAATTTCTAAAACCCGCATGCTTTTTTCGAGCTGCAAGAGTTCGGTTTGGTAAGCGACCGTGTAAGGGTGTGAGATGGTTTGGCCAGAACCAATTTGAAAGGCCATATTGGTATAGGCTTGTTCGTCAAATGCGAGGTCGAGGAAATAGTGGCGTGGAATGGCATCAAAGGCGCTTAAAATGCGTTGGTCTTGAATACCCATTTGCGCCAATTCTTCGATGAGCTGGCGGCGACGGCCTTTGTGCTTGAATGTGTCTTTGAGGTGCTCCATGGAGAAAACTAAGCCAACACCACGCCTACTGGGCAGTGATCAGAACCAAAAACTTCATTTAATATAAAAGCCTCTTGGAGTTGAGGTACAAATGCTTCGCTGATCAAAAAGTAGTCGATGCGCCAGCCAACGTTCTTTTCGCGGGCGCCAGCGCGGTAGCTCCACCAAGAATACTTAACAGCTTCTGGATGCATGGTTCTAAAGCTGTCCAATAAACCTGAACTCGTAAAGGAGTTCATGCCGTCGATTTCTTCTTGCATGTAGCCGGCTGCTTTGTTGTAGTTTTCTTTGGGGCGTGCCAAGTCGATGGCACGGTGCGCTACATTGAAATCGCCACAAACAACTACTGGCTTGCTGTTCTCTAAGTTCTTTAGATAAGCCAAAAAGGCGGCGTCCCAGGTTTGGCGGTAACCCAAGCGCAGGAGCTCACTACCAGAGTTGGGCACGTAAACCGTAACGAGGTAAAAACTGTCGAACTCAGCGCAAATGACACGACCTTCGCTGTCGTGGTCGGGCATGCCGATGTCGTAAGTAACGGAAATTGGCGCCACTTTAGTGAGTATGGCCGTGCCTGAATAGCCTTTTCTTTCTGCTGAATTGGCAAACACATGGTAAGCAGAAAGTGGCGCAACAGCTGCAGCTACTTGTTCTGGTGTCGCTTTGGTTTCTTGCAAACAAATGACATCTGGGTCTTGAGCTTGCATGTCTTCGATGAAGGTTTTGCCCACCACCGCGCGAATGCCGTTTACGTTAAAAGATAGGATTTTCATGGCTTGAGTTTAGCCCCAAAAATACTAAAATTTCAGGCGCAAAAAGCTGTAATAAACAGGGATTTCGGTCTGTTTTGCTAAAAAGCAACGAAATTCTTGACCAAATTGCAAGGCAGGTCCGATGCGATACATAAAACCCAAGGAAAGCGATGAAAAAGGCGTGCTTGCAGCGCTAAAAATAACCTGGTCAGGATCGAAAAAGACTTCTGTTCGGGCATTGAAGCCCAAATGATCGTTCAGGTTGTAACTTGCTTGTAAATTCCCCTGCAACCAATATTTCAATTGGTTTTCTCCGTTTTGTTTTTGCAAACCTGCATACACACAAGATTGAAAGGTCCAATCATTGTTTGTATAGCCAACATTGAATTCCTGAAAAAAGCGCCAACGGTTCAGGGCCAACTCTGGAGAAAGTTTACCTGTAGGTGCGAGATCGCCATAAAAATGACTCCAATTGTATTTCCAATTTTTCTTTTCGTACTGCACAAGTAAACCCAAACTCGGGCGCGCACCGCTCAACATGAGGCGCTGCCAACCATTTGTGATAAAAAACTGCGTTTTGAGTTGTTTGGTCCAACTACGGGTCCAGCGAAGGCCTGAAACAAAGTAAGGTACGTATTCTGCAGCCAAACTGCGCGACGCCGAGAGTTGATCAACACCGCGTGGTGTTTCTTGGGTGTAGGGCGAGCTGAATGTCCCGAGCGCCAACTCATTTTTACCCTTTGCATATTGCAGGTAGCCTTCGTAAATATAACGTCTCAGCGGTGCCTCCAAGGCATAGTTGTTTTGCATGTACGAGCCAAGCGCCGGAGAAAACTGGGCGGTCCAGGCCTTGCGCGTATAACGCAGCTCGAGCTCTAGTAAATTGATGTCGTAGGTGCCGATTTTGGAATGAGAAACCATAAAAGGCAAACTTGACATTCCTTTGTTTGAAACACCAACATAACTATCGTAGGTTCCGGAAAGTGTAAATTGTGTTTGCGCTTGAAAAACCGTTGCAAGAATAAAACAGAGGGCTACTAACTTACGCATTTGTATTAATCATTGTTTGGCAAGCACTTTACCCGTGCTGTATTCTGTTTTCAATAAAACCGAGGGGGTTCCGGTATAGAAGAGGTCTCCAGCACCGTACAATTGGGCCTTGAGTTTGAGCTGACCAGCACGGATCCAGCTAGACAGTGGTGAGGTGCTGCGAAACGAAATAGAATCTTGAACCATTAACGAGGGCGCTTGCAGCGAGGCGGCACCATCGAAGTCTACAAAAAGTGCAGCTACATTGCCCGAAAGCCTCAGGGTTTGCCATCCGTAGTTATTGCGTATGGATACTTTTTGAGCATTGAGGACCAAACTCACAGGCCCCACTCCTTCTTTGAGATAAACAAGCAAGTCGTCGGCAAGCCACGTTTTGACAGTCCGAACCGCTTCGCTATTTGCCAAATGCAGTTCTTTTAATGTTGTAAAATGCACCACTGCTTTTACTTTTCCTTTTTGATACCTCAGAAAACGGCAGCCATTTTTGTTGTGAAGTTGAAGGGTATCAGCCTTTACTTCTGCTGATAAAAACGACAATAAGTTGCTTCCCGCTTGCCACTCGACGTAATTGAGGGAGTCTTGCAAAAGCGCCACCTCGATGTGGGGATGGATGTATAAGTATTGAAAGGAAGAGAGTGGCGAAATCAAATTTTCGATAGCGCCCGTTGCTTTCCAACAGGCGCGTTCAGGAGCTTTTTTACAAGCAACTAAGCACAACAGCAGAATGAGCGCGAACGAGTACCTCATGTTTAAAAATGATAAGCCAAACCAAGTTCCATGTAGTCGGCTTTGGCGTAATGGGTTTTCAGGGTTGCCAAAACTTCCAAATGAGAAGTGAGCGCATAGCGACTGCCCAAGCGAAGGTAGACCGACTCATCTGGACGCAAGACATCGCGCAAATAGACACCTGCACCATAGATAAAATGCAAACGGTCAAAAGGATGTACATAACCCACAAACAAACCGATTTGCAGTGGATCCAAGCCAGCAGCTTGCGGATAACTTGGGTGCGAAAGCAAACTAGTTTTGTAAATGATGTCAAGAGAAGCCTCTAAACCTGCTTTCGGGCCGAAATATTTGCGCGCAAAAAGCGAAGCAGCGAAAACCGGAAAGCGCCCTACCCCTTTCGGATTCATTTCTTTGCCACTTATGATGCCTGTGAGGCCGAAAAGTAAATCGGGGCGATCTAGTTCAGGTCTTGGATTTTCTTTCTCTACAGGCGTAAAAAACTTTTGAACCCCAAGCGATAAAAAGGGCACATTGACCCCCAAATTAGGCATCTGGTAACTCGCATTCGAGAAGTGCGTCATGTCGATGCCGAAAGTAAGACCGTAATCCGAGAAACGCCAGCTTTGCTTGAAGGCAAAACACATCAGTGCATTGACGCGCGAACCTATTGCCACGTTTTCAGGGTTCAAAACAGGGTCAAATGGCTTATTGGTATAGCCCAAACCTGTGGCAAACTTGAAATCTAAACGATAGCGCTTTTGTTTAATAATGGGTAGCTCTACAAAGCCATAAAGCCCCGTAAAACGACCTAAAATTTCGTTGTTACCAACCGATCCAAAAAAAAGCGTGCCCCCGACCAAGGGCTGGCGATAAGCCTCGTGCCATTTTTTAGCTTGGTTGGTTCGGTAGATATAAGAGAATTCTGAGGCCACGGCCGGTGCTTGTGGCAAATGAGACATCAGGCCGCGGTGGGCAAGCAAAAAACCAAGTTTTTGTCGGTACTCAAAACCGGGTTGAGCTTTCAAATACTGTCCCAAACAAAGGGAAAATAGCAAAAAGTAAATCGGGCGCATGGTCAAATTTAAGCAAAAGCTCGTTTCAACTGCTAACTTTGCAGTATGGACCCACGTTTAATTGCCTTTGCACGCCTGCTTCAAATCATGGACGAACTCCGGGAGCGCTGCCCCTGGGATCAAAAACAAACCTTTGAAACCCTGCGCAACCTCACCATTGAAGAAACCTACGAAATGGCCGATGCCATTACCGACAAAGATTATCCCGGCTTGGAAGGAGAGCTCGGCGACTTATTTTTGCATTTGGTATTCTACAGCAAAATCGGCTCCGAACAAGGCCTTTTTGACGTCGAAAGCGTCCTCAACAAAATTTGCGACAAACTCATTTACCGCCATCCGCACATCTATGGCGACACCGAAGCCAAAGACGAAGAAACCGTGAAAGCCAATTGGGAAAAACTCAAACTGAAAGAAGGTAAAAAATCGGTACTTGAAGGCGTGCCCTCTTCCCTACCCGCGCTAGTCAAAGCCACCCGCATTCAGGAAAAAGTAAAAGGCGTTGGTTTTGAATTCGAAAAAGCCGACGACGTCTGGCATAAGGTTCAGGAAGAAATTGCTGAGCTCAAAGTAGAAGTAGACAACAACACAGACCAAATAGAAGCCGAATTTGGCGACGTACTCTTTTCGTTGGTCAACTACGCGCGCTTCTTGAACATTTCCCCCGAAAACGCTTTGGCAAAAACCAATCAAAAATTCATCAAGCGCTTCCAAGAAATGGAGCAGCTCTTAGAAAAAGACGGCTTACTGGCTCAGGACCAAACCATAGAAAAATTAGACCTTTACTGGGAGCGCGCTAAAAAAAGCGAGAAATAAATTAGTTTCGTTAAAAAATAACTTGAGCACAATGGACGCATTCTATCAATACAGCATCAAAACACTCATTCTGTTGGCCATCACTTTACTGATCCGCTTTTTTGCAGGGAAGGCGGTGTCGCGCTTTTTGGCCAAATTTGAAGGCGATATCAAGAGAAAACGCGTCTCTATCCGCATCATCAACCTCTTTTTATCAATTTTCTTTATCCTGATTTTTGCGGCCATTTGGAACATCGAAACCAAAGACCTCATCGTGTTCTTCACCTCAACCATAACCGTAATTGGCATCGCCTTTTTTGCCAATTGGTCCATTTTATCGAATATCACCGCAAGTTTGATTTTATACTTCAATCATCCGCTCAACATAGGCGAAGTTGTGCGTATTTACGACAAAGAATTCGACATCGAAGGCGAACTCATCGACCTCAGTTTCTTCTTTATGTACATCCGGTCTGCTGAGGGTCATTTAGTGACAATCCCCACCTCGGCGGTACTCAACAAAACAGTGATTATCAAATCGAATCGGGTAAATTAACGCGGATAACACAAAAAGTATTTCTCCACTGGGGTAGACAACGCCGAAATATTGAGGTTGTCTGAAGCCTTAGAAAGTTCTAGTATGCTGCCGTTTTTGAGCAGTAAATTGATGTTGTGCTTTTGCTCGTTGTAGGCTTTGTTGGTCAGGATATCCGAATAGACAAAATACGGCAATTCTTGGTCATTGAGGCCATGCTCGGTGCGGATGCGCTGCTGCACTTCTGCCAAACGATCTTGACTAAACGGTGTTTTTGAAATTTCTATTTTGAAGAGCTGACGGTTCACAAGACCCGAACACAAGGTAGCTAAAATATAGTCCGGTGCAAATTGCCAAACTTTAATTGCGCCCCAGATATCGTAGTCGTCGAGGCGCGCAAAATGCGTGAGCACAATTGGGTCGTTTTCGAAGTGTTCGGAGCGAATATCCTGACTCAGAAAGAACTTGAGCGCAGGGCTCGCAAAGAGGTCGTGGCCGGCTTTGGTGAGTTCTTTGGCGCGGCGCAGTGCATGTATAAGCATGAATTCTGCGGCTACCACCGTTTTATGCAAGTACACCTGCCAGTACATGAGGCGACGCGCCACAATGAACTTCTCCACCGAATAAATTCCCTTTTCCTCGAGCACTAAATGGCCTTCGTGCACATTGAGCATCTCGATGAGGCGCTCGCTGCCAATTACGCCTTCCGATACGCCAGAATAGAAGCTATCGCGATTGAGGTAGTCGAGGCGATCCATGTCGAGCTGACTCGAAACGAGTTCGTGCAAGAAAGGTTTGTGGTAATCGTTTTTAAAAATTTCTAATGCGAGCGCTAAATCTTGACCATACTCCACGGAAAGTTCGGCAATGAAATAAGCGGAGATTTGTTCGTGACTCACGCCGCAGACGATGTCGTACTCTAAAGCATGGCTGAAGGGGCCGTGTCCGATGTCGTGCAGGAGAATGGCCAAACAAACGGCGCGTTCTTCTTCCTGACTGATGTCGTGGCCCTTGCGGCGGATACTCGTAACGGCTTGCGTCATGAGGTGCATGGCGCCCAAGACATGATGGAAACGCGTGTGGTTGGCGCCCGGATAAACCAGGTGGCTCAGGCCCAATTGTTGGATCCGGCGCAAGCGTTGCAAGTACGGATGCTCGAGGATATCGAAAATAATTTCGTGGGGCAAAGAAATAAAACCGTAGACTGGGTCGTTTATGATTTTCTTCTTGTTATTAGGGGCTGTGTTCGCTGGCAAGTTGCTAACTTTAAAAAATTCAATCAAAGCTATTAAAAATAAGACATATGCAAGGTAAAATTCTTTGGGCCGACGACGAAATCGAATTACTCAAACCACACGTACTCTTTTTAGAATCGAAAGGTTATCAGGTAGACACCGCTACCAACGGACAAGACGCCATTGAAAAAGCCTTGAGCCAGCATTTTGACATCATCTTTCTCGATGAAAACATGCCAGGCCTTAGTGGTCTCGAAACACTCGCGCAAATCAAGGAGCAAAAGGCGCTAGTGCCAATTGTCATGATCACCAAAAGCGAAGAAGAGCACATCATGGAAGAAGCTATTGGTTCTAAAATCGCCGACTACCTCATCAAGCCGGTCAATCCGAACCAAATTTTGCTGAGCATCAAAAAGAACCTCGACCACAGCAAACTCATCAGCCAAAAAACCAACGCGAGCTACCAACAAGAGTTTCGCCAACTCGGCATGCAGCTCATGGGCCGCCTAGACGCCGACGAATGGAAAGAACTCTACGCCAAACTCGTTTTCTGGGAACTCCAACTCGACAACATCGAAGACACCGGCATGCGCGAAATCTTCGAAATGCAGAAAAAAGAAGCCAACAAACTCTTCTGCGACTTCATCGAAGACAACTACCTCGACTGGACCAGCGGCGACCCCGATGCGCCCACCATGATCCATACGCTCATCAAAGACCGAATTGCGCCTTTCATTGGCAAAGAAAAATTAGCTGTTTTGGTCATCGACAACCTCCGCTACGACCAATGGAAAACAATTGAAGGTATTTTAGGGCGTTATTTCCAAAAAGAAGAGGAAGACATCGTGTTTTCGATCTTGCCAACAGCCACACACTATGCGCGCAATGCCTTTTTTGCAGGCTTGCTTCCGGCAGAAATCGAAAGACGCTTCCCGACACTCTGGAAAAACGAAGACGACGAAGGCGGTAAAAACATGCATGAGAAAGACTTCCTCGAGGCACAACTCAAGCGCTTGGGCAAAAACGTGAAGTGGTCTTACAATAAAATCACCAATGTCGAGGCCGGTAAAAAATTGGCCGATCAGTTCCATCAGTGGAAAGACAACGACGTCAATTTCATTGTTTACAACTTTGTCGATATGCTCTCGCATGCCCGCACCGAAATGGAAGTGATCCGCGAACTCGCCGACAACGAAGCTGCCTACCGCTCCATTACAACTAGCTGGCTCGAACACTCTCCGCTGCTCGATATCTTAAAGAAAATTGCCGAAGCCGGGCAAAGACTCATCATCACCACCGACCACGGCACCATTAAAGTCACTAAACCCGTGCGCATAGTTGGCGAGCGCAATACCAACTCTAACCTGCGCTACAAAGCGGGGCGTGGGCTCAGTTACGACGCCAAAGAAGTATTCGTGGTCAAGAACCCGCAAGAAGCGCAATTGCCTAAACTCAAGCTGTCTGCAGAGTTCGTTTTTGCGCGCGAGCAAGACTTTTTTGTCTACCCGAACAACTACAATCATTTTGTCAATTATTACGGGCAAACTTTTCAGCACGGCGGTATTTCTCTAGAAGAAATTCTCATTCCGTATGTAGTTTTGAAAGCCAAATAAACGCAAGGCTTGCTGCAAAAAGTTTTCTGATAATTTTGCTTCTTTAGAACCATTCAAAATAGCGAAATTCCGTACTTTTGTAAAAAAACTCATAAGTATGGAGCACTCTCCGTTTTCCGTTTCTGACATCCGCGCGCAATTTCCTGCCCTTCGCCAAAAAGTTTACGGCAAACAGCTCATCTACTTTGACAACGGCGCTACCTCCCAAAAACCGCAAGTGGTGCTCGACACCCTCGCGCAATACTACGCATTGGAAAATGCGAACATCCACCGCGGGGTGCATTACCTCAGCCAGCAAGCAACTTCTGCTTACGAAGCTGCACGCCGCACCATTCAAAAATACATTGGCGCCAATGCCCCTGAAGAAATCATCTTTACCAAAGGCACCACCGACAGTATCAATCTGGTGGCGTTTTCTTTTGGCGAGCGCCTGAAGCCCGGCGACGAAATCCTGATTTCAGCCATGGAGCACCACTCCAACATTGTGCCTTGGCAACTTTTGTGCGAGCGCAAAGGCTGTGTGTTGCGCGTCATTCCCATCTCCAAAAAAGGAGAACTCGACCTTACTGCTTTTGACCAACTGCTCAGCGAGCGCACCAAGCTCTTGGCCCTTACGCACATTTCCAACACGCTCGGCACCATCAACCCTGTCAAAGAACTCATCGCCAAAGCCCATCAGGTCGGCGCTAAAGTATTACTCGACGGCGCGCAAAGTATCCAGCACCTTAGTATCGACGTCAAAGACCTCAACTGCGATTTTTATACGTTTTCGGGTCACAAAGTTTTCGGCCCAACAGGCATCGGTATTTTATACGGCAAAGAAGCACTCCTCGACACCATGCCGCCGTATCAAGGTGGCGGCGACATGATCTCAAAAGTCACTTTTGAGCGCAGTACCTACAACACCCTACCGCTCAAGTTTGAAGCCGGAACTCCACACATTGCCGGCGCCATTGGTCTTGGCAGTGCCATCTCGTTTTTGCAAAGCATCGACATGAAAGCAGCCGCAGCGCACGAACTCGAACTCACCAAATATGCGCAAGGCATTTTAGATACCTTCGAAGGGCTCCACATTATCGGCGAAGCCAAGAACAAAACCAGTGTGGTTTCGTTTACCATTGACCAAATGCACCCGTTCGATATCGGTACTCTTTTAGACAAACAAGGCATAGCAGTGCGCACTGGCCATCACTGCACGCAGCCCCTCATGGATTTCTACCAAATTCCGGGCACCGTTCGCGCATCATTTGCATTTTACAACACCAAAGAAGAAATAGACACATTTGTTGCTGCTTTAGAGCGCAGCATGCAAATTTTAGGCGCATGACCCTCCAAGAAAAACAACAAGAAATCATCGACGAATTTGCCATCTACGACGACTGGATGGACAAATACGAATACATCATCGAACTCGGCAAAAGTGTTCCCACCCTCGCCCCTGAGCTCAAAACCCAAGACCGCCTCATCGAAGGCTGCCAGTCTAATGTATGGTTGGCTACCGAAATCAAAGACGGCAAAATGCACTTTAGCGCCGACTCCGACGCCATCATCACCAAAGGCATCATCGGGCTACTCATTCAAGTACTTAACAACGAAAGCCCAGAAGCCGTCCTCAAATCAGATCTATTCTTTATCTCCCAAATTGGGCTCGCCGAACACCTCTCACCTACCCGAGCCAATGGCCTTTTAAGTATGGTCAAACGCATGAAAACAGAAGCACTTCAAAGTCTTGCCCAATGAACGAATTAGAAGACCGCATCGTCGAGATGCTCAAAACAATCTACGACCCCGAAATCCCTGTCGATATTTTTGAACTCGGACTGATCTACGAGGTCAAGGTAGAGACCGACAACCATGTCTTCATCGACATGACCCTCACCTCGCCCAACTGCCCCGTAGCAGAGTCTTTGCCAAAAGAAGTAGAAGATAAAGTAGCGAGCGTAGAAGGCGTCCAGAGCGCTAAAGTCAACATCGTTTTTGATCCACCCTGGGACAAAGACATGATGAGCGAAGAAGCCAAGTTAGAACTCGGTTTTTTATAAACTTCTCGTACAACTGAACCTTTTCAAGCGGTATTGCAAGTAATCGTAATACTCGAAGGTCAAGTGCTTATTGGTGAGCACAATAATTTTTGCTTGTAAAGTATCAGTTTCTCTGGCAATCAAGAGCTGTTCGCCATTCGCACTCAAGGCACAACTACTTTGGTTGAACGCCACAGCATCTGACACATCATACTGCCCAAAATACGAATACGTATAAGATGCTTGACCATTAATTTTTGCTGCATCTATCGAAAAACTACCCGTTGCCAAGCTGTCAAAAAAGAGAAAGCCTTCGCCGTCTTCAATGCGCACGACATCCACTGTCCAAGAACCCGGCAAGCGTTTTTCATTGCGTCCGTATTTGCTGCAAGCAAACAATAACATCAAAAGTGCTACAGCGGTAATTAGTTTCATGATAACGCAATTGCGAACATACTCTTCACGCCTATCTCTAGCGCTGCTTCGTCGATATCGAATTGCGGATGATGCACCGCATGCGAAAGCCCTTTAGCCGTGTTGCCAGTTCCTAATCTGAAGAAACACACTGGGCGGTGATGGCTGTAAAATGCAAAATCTTCGGCGGTCATGCGCAAACCGAGTTCCTCCACATTTGAGGCGCCCAACTCATTTTCAAGGATGTTTCTGACTTTGTGCGTGAGCTCGAGGTCATTTTTGAGAAAAGGATAGCCCTCGCCAATCGTTAAATTGATTTGAGCCCCGAACTGCGCGGCAATTTGCGTAGCTTGTTCTTGTAAAATTGTTTTTACTTGTGCGCGCCATGTTTCGTCCATGGTCCGGAAGGTCCCTTTAATAGTAGCTGTTGCGCTCACCACATTGGTGCTACCTAGTGCTTCAAAACGGCCAAACGTGAGTACTTGCGGTACCTCTTGGGGGCAGTTGTCCTCAACAAGTTTCTGACACGCTTGCATCCAGGCGATTGCGACATCAATAGGGTTAATGAAACGAGCTGGCAAAGCGCCATGGCCACCTACACCAATGATTTCAACATGGATTTCATCGCTGGAAGCCATATATAAACCCGGACGCAAACCTACCTTCCCGACTTCCATTTCTGGATACACATGCAAGGCTATGAGCTCTTCTACTTTGGGGTTTTCGAGCACGCCAGCCTTAATCATGAGGCTCGCTCCGCCTGGATTTTGTTCTTCGCCGGGCTGAAAAATAAGTTTAATGGGTCTTGGAAGTTGCTCGCGGTGCTGTTGCAACAACACGGCTGTTCCTAGTAAAATACTGGTGTGTGCGTCGTGCCCGCAGGCGTGCATCCAGCCAGGCACCTGACTTTTATACGGCACCTCGTTGGCTTCTTGAATAGGTAGCGCATCGAGGTCGGAACGCAAGGCCAAGCAAGGTTGTTGTGGGTCGTGGTGAGCAGCTGCAATGTAGGCAACTACCCCTGTACCAGCCACACCTGTTTGGTGTGAGATGCCGTATGCACTGAGCACCGAACTCACAAAAGCCATTGTTTCATGCTCTTGAAAAGAAGGTTCTGGGTGCATGTGCAAATGCCTGCGCCATTCCGTTACGCGTGTAAGGATCTCAGACAATTGGAGAGGTGTTGAATTAGACTTCATCGTGTTTGATACCTTGATAGCCTGCTAAAATTAATTGAATCGAAACATACGCCATGAGCAAGCCGAAGATCAGCTTGACCCACGCTTCTGGCAAACGCAAAGTGAGTTTGGAACCCAAAAAGGCGCCAATAACAAACGTACTGGCAATGACCAAACCAAAGCGCCAATTGACGTTTCCTGTTTTCCAATAATTGAACACAGCCAAAAGTAAAACAGGTAAAGACAAGATAAACAAAGAAGTTCCTTGCGCTTGGTGCTGGCTCAGCCCAAGTAAGAACACGAGCGCAGGTACAATGACCATACCGCCACCAATGCCAACCATGCCGCTGAGCATGCCTGCTGCTAGGCCGATAGTGGTGAGCAATAAAATCGTTTGAATAGACATCTGTAACAAATGTAGTAAGTTTTTAACTCAATCTACAAGTTGGTTGCAACCTCTGATATCCGTAGCTGCAATACGGCCTTCTAGAACAAACCCTTCCGGAACCAAGCGCCCGAGGTCGTCGGTTTGAATAAATGCGCAACTATTTTGATTGGCGAGGTCGATGACATTGATACCGCCTTTTTGTCCAAAAGGTACTTCGGTAAATGGGTCATACGCATCGCGGATCCGAATTTGCATCCAGGGCGGGCAACTGAAGTTTTGGTCATAAGTACAATAAGCTTGAGACAACAATTCGGTCATGCCGTATTCGGAAAGGATTTGCTGCACACCAAAACCTTTTTTTAGGAGCTCGTGGAGTTCTACTTTAGTCAGTTCTTGGCGACGGCCTTTCATACCGCCTGTTTCCAAGATCAGTGCTTCTGGAAGCAGTGTTCCCAATTCAGCTAAATCGAGCAAGGCGTAAGAAACGCCAAAAATAAAAGGTTTTTTTCCTTGGGCTAGTGCTTGATGATACACAGACAAAACCTCCTCTGCCTTACCCAAATAATAGCCCGAAAGTGAAGAATTGCTCTTTTGAATGAGCTGATCTACCATGTAAATGAGGCTGGAGTCGCCGTTTTCAAGATAAGAGGGCAAGAGCGCTATAAAAACGTAGTCGGAGAGTTTTCCGAAAACACGCTCAAAGCCGAGGATCAAAGAAGCGTCGTACCAACGGAGGTCGGTGAGGTGGTGCTGACTTCTGATTTGCTGCGTAGTGCCGCTTGATTGAAAAGTCTTGACAATTGTGGCATTGGCCGCAGTAAGCTGCTGGGTCTTGAAAAAATCGATGGGCAAAAACGGAATTTCTGAGAGGCTTGTTGGCTTTGCTTTCCCTAATAGGTCGACATAATGACGGTATACCGGAATGCCGGCATATTGGCGCTCAAAAGTAGCCAAAGCCTGCGCTTCGAAATTTGCTGCATCGATTTGCTGTAAAAATTCGTACGGATCCACGGCACAAAGTTATACTTTCAGTAGCAGCAATCGTGAATAAATCGGTAATTTTGAACAAAGAAAATTCAAAGTTGTTGGACCTATTAACATGAAAAAAACCGGCGTTCTCCTCATTCAACTCGGCACCCCAGACTCCCCAAGTGTTTCTGATGTCCGCAGCTACCTATCCGAATTCCTCAACGACCCCCGCGTCATTGACATTCCCTATCTCTTGCGCACCATACTTGTCAATGGCATTATTGTACCGTTCAGAGCCCCGAAGTCTGCCAAAATTTACAAAGAACTCTGGACCCTCGGCAACGGCGAATCGCCACTTTTGACCCATAGCCGACTACTCAAAGAACTTCTGCAAGCACAATTCGAAGGCCAAGACGTCACGTTTGAATTGGCCATGCGCTACAAAAACCCTTCTTTAGATGTAGTGCTAGAGCGCATGCGCTTAGCCAACTACGACCGCATCGTCATCCTTCCGCTTTTTCCGCAATACGCCTCTGCCTCCACAGGTTCTGCCGTAGAAAAAGCCATGGATATCATCCGCAAATGGTGGGTCATTCCAGACATCAAAATCATTAGTCAGTTCTACGACAACGACGGCTATATCAATTCTGTAGTAGACAACGCCAGAAAATTCGACATCGCCAGCTACGACCACATCCTCTTTTCCTACCACGGCCTTCCTGAACGTCAAGTAGATAAAGTCTATGAAGGCACCGACCTCTGTCAAGACCAACCTTGCGAAACCAGCATCAATGAGCAAAACAAATTCTGCTACAAAGCCACTTGTTATGCCACCACGCGCCTTATCGCCGAGCGCTTGGGTATAAACGAAACACAATACACCGTTTGTTTTCAGTCGCGCCTAGACAAAAAATGGCTCACGCCGTTCTCCGATAAAGTTGTGGAAGAATGGGGTAAAAAAGGTGCCCAAAAACTACTCGTCTTTAGCCCTGCTTTTGTGGCCGACTGCCTAGAAACCCTCATTGAAATTGGCGACGAATACCAAGAAATCTTCGAAGAACACGGTGGGCACAAGGTGCAACTCGTACCAAGTTCCAATACACACCCGCTTTTTGTACAAGGCCTACAGCAACTCATACAAAAAGAGCTGCACTAATTCTTGACAACAAATAATAATCGACGTACATTTGCAAACTTATTTGAAGTAACTAGATATGAATCAAACAGAAAAGCTCACTTACAAAGTGAAAGACATCAGTCTTGCAGACTGGGGTCGCAAAGAAATTAAATTAGCAGAAGCTGAAATGCCGGGCCTTATGGCTTTGCGCGCAGAATACGGTGCTTCTAAGCCATTGGCAGGAGCACGTATCGCGGGTTGCTTGCACATGACCATCCAAACTGCAGTCTTGATCGAAACACTCGTTGAGCTCGGCGCAGAAGTTACTTGGTCGTCTTGCAACATCTTCTCTACCCAAGACCACGCCGCAGCAGCAATTGCAGCAGCTGGTATTCCAGTTTACGCTTGGAAAGGTATGAACGAAGAAGAATTCGATTGGTGCATCGAGCAAACCTTATTTGCTTTTGAAGGCGGCCATGCCCTCAACATGATCCTCGACGACGGCGGTGACCTCACCAATATGGTCTTTGACCGTTTTCCAGAACTCACCAAAGACATCAAAGGCTTGTCTGAAGAAACCACAACAGGTGTTCACAGACTTTACGAGCGCAAAAAGAACGGAACCCTCGTGATGCCAGCCATCAACGTCAACGACTCCGTTACCAAATCTAAATTCGACAACAAATACGGTTGTAAAGAATCATTAGTTGATGCCATTCGCCGTGCAACTGACGTCATGATGGCGGGTAAAGTAGCCATTGTTTGTGGTTATGGCGATGTTGGCAAAGGTTCAGCTGCCTCTTTACAAGGAGCTGGTGCACGCGTTATCGTTACCGAAATCGACCCTATCTGTGCGCTTCAAGCGGCTATGGATGGTTTTGAAGTCAAACCACTTGACAAAGTCATTCACTTAGCTGACATCATCGTTACAGCAACCGGCAACAAGAGCATTGTTGTAGGTCGTCATTTCGAAGCCATGAAAGACAAATCTATCGTTTGTAACATCGGTCACTTCGACAACGAAATCGACATGGCATGGCTTAACAGCAACTACGGTGAAAGCAAAATGGAGATCAAACCACAAGTCGACCTCTACAACGTCAAAGGAAATGACATCATCGTTCTTGCAGAAGGCCGCTTGGTGAACCTCGGTTGCGCTACAGGGCATCCTTCTTTTGTAATGTCAAACAGCTTTACCAACCAAACACTTGCTCAGCTCGAACTTTGGAACAACAGCGCAAACTACGACAACGACGTCTACACACTTCCAAAACACCTCGACGAAAAAGTTGCTCGTTTACACTTATCTAAAATTGGCGTAGAACTCGAAACCCTTTCTACCGAACAAGCCGACTACATCGGTGTTGCGGTTCAAGGTCCGTTCAAGCCAGAACATTACCGTTATTAAGAACGGTTGCATATTCCATAAAAAAGGCGAGCCATGGCTCGCCTTTTTTATGGTCTAAATTTTTGTTGGTTAAATTCGATAGGTCATTGCGAACTGCAGCAATGGTCCGCCTAAACCAAGCTCGCCACCGATGGCAAAATTGTAGCCTACAAAATAGCGAAAACCGTAGCAAGCCCTAAATGAAACCGGGATCACTAGATCGATGTCGTTGGGGCTGCTGTCTACTAAAATATCATTTTGGTAAACCCTTCTACTGCGCATGTTTCCACCAACCGCCAAACCGATGTACTGATCGAGATTTGGGTCCATGGCGCCTAAATGCATGTCTATACGAAACTGCGGTCTGAAGCGTTGTTTGTGTACAAAACGAGAATTGGTTTCGGTAGACCATTGCCCGTTAAAGAAAACGGAATCTGTTTGCGAATAGCGCACACTTGCCATGCCATACATGAGGTCTAGGCCAACACTGACGTCGTCGGAAGCCATGTACATAAAGCGAAAACCCGAAGGAGAAAGCCCTAAGTATTGGGCATCTACTCCTTGGGGTATACTTTCTGATAAATTCATATTGAAGCGCATAAAATTGGGGTAACCCGCGTAGGCATTCAATAAAACATTACCCCTAAAAAGACCTTGAGCTTGCCCCGACATGCAGAACAAGCTCAAGAATAGTGCAAAAATGATTTTCATTGGTTGCGATTAAGCTTCCATCAATTTGATGAGGTTGAGCGCTGAACCCGCTTTGAACCATTCAATTTGAGAAGCATTGTAGGTATGATTCAACATGATTTGCTCTGACGAACCATTGCTGTGCTTGATGAGCAAAGTCAGTTGTTTTTCAGGAGCGAAGTCTTGTAAATCGATGAAGTCGAAGGTGTCGTCTTCTTGGATTTTGTCGTAGTCTGCCTCGTTGGCAAAGGTAAGACCAAGCATCCCTTGTTTTTTGAGGTTGGTTTCGTGGATACGCGCAAATGATTTTACGAGCACCGCGCGCACACCTAGGTGACGTGGCTCCATAGCTGCGTGTTCGCGCGAAGATCCTTCACCGTAGTTGTGGTCACCAACAACAATTGAAGGCACACCTGCAGCTTTGTAAGCGCGTTGTACAGCTGGCACCTCGCCATATTCGCCTGTCAATTGGTTTTTCACTTTATTGGCTTCGCCGTTGAAAGCGTTTTCGGCACCGATCAGCATGTTGTTAGAGATGTTGTCGAGGTGGCCGCGGTAACGCAACCATGGGCCTGCCATAGAGATGTGATCGGTGGTACACTTGCCTTTTGCTTTGATGAGCAAACGCGCGCCAAGGATGTTTTGACCATCCCAAAGCGGGAAGTTCTCTAACAATTGCAAACGCTGGGAGTCTGGAGCAACAGCGATTTGAACATGGCTGCCGTCTTCAGCAGGTGCTTGATAACCGTTGTCTTCTACAGCAAAACCACGTGTTGGCAATTCGTCGCCAACTGGTGCAGTGAGTTTCACTTGCTCGCCTTTGTCGTTGGTAAGGGTGTCGGTAAGTGGATTGAAACCGAGGTCACCGGCAATGGCCAAAGCAGCCACCATTTCTGGGCTGGTTACAAAAGCGTGGGTGTTGGGGTTGCCATCGGCACGTTTTGAAAAGTTGCGGTTGAAAGAGTGAACGATGGTGTTTTTCTCTTGTTTTTCTGCGCCTTCGCGTGCCCACTGACCAATACAAGGCCCGCAAGCGTTGGTGAATACTTTAGTACCCATTTTTTCGAAGTCAGCTAAAATGCCATCGCGCTCTGCGGTGAAACGCACTTGCTCAGATCCTGGGTTGATACCGAATTCTGCTTTTGGCGTAATGCCTTGTGCAACTGCTTGCTTCATGATAGAAGCCGCACGCGCTAAATCTTCGTAAGAAGAGTTGGTACATGAACCAATGAGACCCCACTCTACTTGTAAAGGCCATCCATTTGCTGTTGCCTCTGCACGCATTTTAGATACAGGTGTACCGCGGTCTGGGGTAAATGGACCATTGACGTGTGGTTCGAGTTCGCTTAGATTGATTTCGATGAGTTGATCGAAGTATTTTTCTGGCTCAGCGTAAACTTCGGCGTCGCCTGTGAGGTGCTCTGCAATGGCATCGGCAGCCTTAACGACTTCTTCGCGGCCTGTTGCATTGAGGTAACGGCGCATAGAATCGTCGTAACCGAAAGTGGAGGTAGTAGCGCCAATTTCGGCACCCATATTACAAATGGTACCTTTTCCAGTACAAGACAAAGAAATAGCACCTTCGCCAAAATATTCGACGATAGCACCCGTTCCGCCTTTTACGGTAAGGATATCGGCAACTTTAAGGATAACATCTTTAGCGGAGGTCCAGCCGTTGAGTTTGCCAGTGAGTTTGACACCGATGAGTTTTGGAAACTTGAGCTCCCAAGCCATTCCTGCCATGACGTCTACTGCGTCGGCTCCACCCACACCGATGGCTACCATACCCAAACCACCTGCATTAACGGTATGAGAATCGGTACCGATCATCATGCCGCCTGGGAAAGCGTAGTTTTCTAGTACTACTTGGTGAATGATACCTGCACCTGGCTTCCAAAAGCCAATGCCGTATTTATTGGAAATAGAAGACAAGAAGTTGAATACTTCGTTGTTTTGGTTGAGTGATTCTTGTAAGTCTTTGCTTGCACCTACTTTCGCTTGGATAAGGTGGTCGGCGTGCACAGTTGAAGGCACAGCAACGCGTTTTTTACCCGCTTGCATGAACTGCAAAAGCGCCATTTGGGCAGTTGCATCTTGCATAGCAACGCGGTCTGGAGCGAAATCGACGTAGGACTTTCCGCGCTCTGAAGCAGTTGTGGCTTCTCCTTCCCAAAGGTGGGCATAAAGGATTTTTTCTGATAAAGTGAGTGGACGGCCCACTACCTTACGAGCAGCAGCAATACGAGCAGGGTAACGCTCATATACGCGTTGGATCATGTCGAGGTCAAAAACTTTCATAGTGCGATATTGTGATTTTTAATGCGCACCAAATTTACGGAATTTAAACTATTTACACTCGTTCCCTTACCTAAAAAATATACAAGAAATAAGCACACCTTTCGATACTTAAAGAAAATCATTTAAATTTATGTATTACCTAGGTCACAAGGCAAAGCGAACAAATGGATGTTGCGTTTCAGAGAGATTGTTAGGGCTGTGGTAAGTGTTGTGAAATTTAAAAGCATATTTTAACTTGAT
>CANHBA010000003.1 GCA_947458985.1 Flavobacteriales bacterium | reverse complement strand
TTTTCAAAAAATCCTTACATTTGAAAATGACTGATTTACCAAAAGAATTTGTAGATCGCATCCAACAAGATCCTTTTGTACCGGAGCAACTGCTTGAATCCCTGAACCAAACTGCACCAACCTCTGTTCGTCTTCATCCGCAGCGAAAGTCTTTTTTTGAAAATACCACACCCGTTCCCTGGAATCCAAACGGTGTGTACCTCGACAAACGTCCAAGCTTTACTTACGATCCGCTTTTTCATGCGGGTGCCTACTATCCGCAAGAAGCCGGCTCTATGTATTTAGAAAAGGTACTTCAAACCCTAGAATTGCCTCAAAATCCTGTGGTACTGGATTTAAGCGCTGCACCCGGCGGAAAAAGCACACTCATTGCCGGTTTTTTGCAGCACCGTGGTGTCCTGATCGCCAATGAAATCAATCGGTCTAGAGCGTATATCCTCAGTGAAAACCTCACTAAATGGGGCTATTCCAATGTTTTTGTTTGCAACCACAAACCTATAGAGCTCAGCGCATTAGCGGGCCAGCTCGATGTTTTGGTAATTGACGCGCCCTGTTCTGGAGAAGGGATGTTTCGCAAAGACCATCAGGCCAGAGCCGAATGGAATCTTGGCAATGCCAATACCTGCGCCGAGCGACAAACAGACATATTAGAAGAAGTTTGGCCACTACTCAAAGAAGGTGGCTACCTGATTTACTCAACGTGCACTTTCAATCCCGAAGAAAATGAGCAACAACTTCTTTCATTTTTAGAAGATGGCATTGCCTCTAGGGTCCAATTACCTGCTTTTGAAGGCATGAAACCAGACCGAAACAACAGCGGCTACTATTTTTTCCCTAATCAAATCAAAAGCGAAGGTTTTTACATTGCTGCGCTGCAAAAAACAGAAGCAAACATTCGTAAATCGAAACCAACTAAGGCTCAGCTTCAGACCGGACTTCCCACTGATTTAGCGCAGCACCTCACCTTCCCTACTGACCTGCAATTTTGGCAAGAGGAAGACAAAGTTTTTGCAACGACTACCTTTGCGCTCGACTTTTATCCTCAGATCAAAAATTTAAAGTTTCTCAAAACGGGAACCCACGTTGCAACGGCCAACAAAAAAAACTGGACGCCAGGCTACGACATGGTTTACAGCCTCTACCTGAAATGGGAGCTCCCTGTCAAAAAGGTTGAATTGACAGAAGCCTTGCAAATTCTGCACGGAGAAAGCCACCAATGGAACGCTCCGGCAGGTTTTTACTACATTGAATTCGAAGGCCAATCCATTGCGATGGTCAAGCAAATCGGGCAACGCTTCAACAACATGCACCCCACCGAATGGCGCATCAGGCACCTTCCTAAATAAAACAAATGGACGCGCAAGCAGCATATCAAAAACTATTCGAATACACGAGCCAACGGGTGCCGCTCTCCACTGCGGACTTTGAGCTCATGAAGCAATATTACCACCTCAGAAAGGTTACCAAGAAGGATTTCTTTCTCAAAGAAGGCACGAAGAATTTCCTACAAGGCTTTGTAGTAGACGGCACTTTGCGCGTGTTCTACACCGACACCAAAGGAAGCGAACACGTACTTTACTTTGCCTTTGCCGATTGGTGGGTGGGCGATTTATCTGCCTTTCATTTTGACGACGCCGCCACGCTCAATGTGCAGGCTTTAGAAGAGAGTTACATTTTAGAAATTGGCAAAGAAGACCTCGAATATCTTTTTGAGCAAATCCCAGCTTTGGAGCGTTTGTTTAGAATTATGGCCCAACGCACTTTAGCTGTCTTGCAAAAACGCTTCCTGATGACGGTCTCTGCGCATGCCGAAGAACGCTACCAAGAATTACTGCAACGCCACCCCGGAATTGAGCAAATTGTGGCCCAACATCAAATCGCATCTTACCTCGGTATCTTGCCTGAAAGCCTGAGCCGCATGAAAAAAAAGCTACTCTCTGTGAAGTAGCACGAATTAACGTTGCAAATTGACGGCATTCATTGTATCTTCGCCAACCAATATTCAAATCATGAAACAATTCAAACGTATTACACTTGCCCTGTTCTTATTTGTAGGGATTTTTGTCCGTGCCGATGAAGGCATGTGGTTTTTGATGTTTATCGATCGCTTAAACCACCGCGACATGCAAAAAATGGGTCTTCAACTGACGGCCGAAGAAATTTATAGCATCAACAATTCTTCTTTGAAAGATGCAGTTGTACAATTCAACGGTGGCTGTACGGCAGAGCTCATCTCTAAAGACGGTTTGCTTTTGACCAACCACCACTGTGGCTACGACGCAATTGCCGAACTCTCTACCCCTGAGCACGACTACCTCACCAACGGTTTTTGGGCCGCAGACCGCAGCCAAGAGCTCAAGCCAAAGTCTTTATATGTTCGCTTCTTTGTCCGCATGGACGACTGCACCAAGCGCATCATGGCTAAAGTCTCTGACAACATGTCTGAAACAGAGCGCGACAAAATCATCAAAGAAGAAATCGCTCTAATCGAAAAAGAAAACAGTGAAGGCGGCAAATATGTCGTTTCTGTGCGCTCTTTCTTTCAAGGCAATGAATTTTACTTCTTCGTTTACCAAGATTTCAAAGACGTGCGTTTGGTAGGTACGCCTCCAAATAGCATCGGTAAATTCGGCGGCGACACCGACAACTGGGAATGGCCACGCCACACCGGTGACTTCAGTATGTTCCGCGTGTACGCAGATGCCAACGGCAATCCAGCTGACTACAGCACTTCCAACGTGCCTTTACACCCAAAACACCACTTGCCAATCAACTTAAATGGTGTCAAAGAAGGCGACTTCGCCATGATCATGGGCTACCCAGGCCGCACCAACCGCTGGTTGCCAGCAGGTGGCATCGATCAAAACGTGAAATACGCCTACCCTGCTTGGGTTGAAGCCTCCAAAACAGCCATGGACGCCATGAAAATGTACATGGACAAAGACGACAACGTTCGCTTGAACTACGCTTCTAAATATGCACGCACCGCCAACTACTGGAAAAACCGCCAAGGCATGATCGACGCCTTGACACAATTCCAAACTGCTGCTGCAAAAGCCAAAAACGAAGCCAAATTCGATGCTTGGGCCAACAAACCTGAAAACAAAGCAAAATACGGATCGGTTGTCACGACACTCAACAACTACTACAACGCAACCAACGATAAATCTCGTCACGACAACTATTTATCTATTTTATTTAGAAACTCTGAATACGCTGCCATTTCTCGTGGCATGGGTGCGCAACTCATGGCCTACGCCAAAGCCGATGCGACCAAAAGAGCTGCCATGAAAGCAGACCTCATTGCAGCCATCAATGAGTTTTTCGAAACTACTTATGGCCCAGCTGAAATGGACATCCTCATCAACGGACTCAACCTTTACGCTGCAAAAGCCAACTACGAACTTGCAAACGGCGTTGCTGCTATGTACGCCGACGGCTCTACGGCCAATGAAGTACGCGCCATGTGCGCTATGTCTATCCTCGTTTCTAAAAACGGCATGTTGGCGTTCTTAGAGGCCCCGAGCGAAGGACAACTCACAAATGACCCACTTTACAAATTGTCTAGTGATATCTTAGCGCAACTCATGAAGCGCTCAGACGAACTCACCAAACTCACCGACGACTACAACCGTGCTTACCGCCTACTTGTTGCAGGTTTGAGAGAGTCTGGCATGAGTACAATTTTGTACCCAGATGCAAACAGCACTTTGCGTTTAACTTACGGAAAAGTAAGCGCGCTTCCTGCCGACAAACGCAACGACGCTAAAATCAACAACTACACTACGCTTCAAGGCACTATCAACAAATACAAGCCAAACGACGAAGAATTCGATTTGCCTAAGCGCCTGATCGAACTCAACGAGAAAAAAGACTTTGGCCGTTACGCTGACAAAGCGGGCTACATGCCAGTCAACTTCCTTACCAACAACGACATTACCGGTGGTAATTCAGGTTCGCCAGTTTTGAACGGCAAAGGAGAACTCATTGGCTTGGCATTTGATGGCAACATCGAAGCCATGGCAGGCGACGTCATCTTCGACAACAAATTGCAAAAAACCATCAACGTAGACATCCGTTACGTATTGTTTATCATCGACAAATATGCCGGCGCTAAACACATCGTTGACGAAATGACCATCGTTGAATAAAGCATTGCAAGTTGGTGCTTCCAACTAGCTTGTAAGGAAAGGGCCTCTTCGGGGGCCTTTTTTTTATGCCCTAAAATTTTTAAGAACAGTAACCTAAAATCACTTTCTCGAAATCTTCAAAAGTTAACTTTTGGTCAAAAAGACAAGAACCTATTTGAGGCAACAAACAAATGCGCACCTCGCCGTTGTCATTCTTTTTATCTTGTTGCATGAGCGCCCAAAGCCCCTCAGTGTCATCTGGGATTTGCAGCGCATACGTACTTTTGATCCGGGTTTCAATGGATAGAAATTCTGCTTGAGTTAAAGAAGAATGCTCAACAGATAATTTACTTTCTAGCAAGATACCAATTGCCACAGCGTGCCCATGCGCGAGCGGTGTTGCGGAATTCAGATAATAGGATTCTAGCGCATGGCCAATGGTGTGTCCAAAATTCAGGATTTTGCGCAAGCCATTTTCAGTAGGGTCTTGCGCAACGATTTCAGCTTTGATTTGAACACCTTGTTGAATGAATGCTGAATGGAGTTCGTTTTGTAAATCTTGAATTTTAGAAAGGTCTTGCCATAACTCAAGATCCGAAATGAGTGCGTGCTTGAGTAGCTCGGCAAAACCGTTGGTCCATTCTTGGCTTGGTAAGGTGTGCAAGAAACCGGTGTCGATGTAGGTAACCTGCGCTACTGCGAATGTTCCTACTTGATTTTTGTATCCGGCAAAATCGATACCTGTTTTGCCGCCAACCGCCGCATCGACCATACCAAGTAAACTTGTAGGTACATTGATGAAAGCTAGGCCGCGCTTGTAAACAGACGCGACAAAGCCGCCGAGGTCAGTGACCATACCGCCTCCTAAATTGATCAGGAGGTCGTGGCGACTAAAACCAGCTTCTGTGAGGGTTTCCCAGACCTGAAAACAAACTTCGAGTACTTTGTTTTCTTCGCCTGCAGGCAGCATAATGACCTCAGCTTCAGCTAAAGCTTCAAAGCCTGTGATTAAAAATTCAAGGCAGTGGTCGTGGGTGTTTTCATCGACGAGAATGGCAATTTTTCTAGACGCAAACGGTGCAAGAACTGAAGAAAAAGAGGAGTTGAGCAGTGGGCCCCATTCAATTGGACTCAGCTGTTCTGAAAAAGAAGCCGTTTGCATGGTTCAAATTTACGAAAAGAGCTTAATTTTGGTGCATGATTTCTTTCGACAACACCGAAATTGCCTTTCGCTCCAAAAACAAGCAAGACCTCCAACGCGCTTACTTGTTATTCAAGATCATTGGTGCGCCAAGCATCGTTAAAATTGGCAAGGTCCTTACTCCGCTCGCCCTTCGCTTGCGTCTGCCGATCAAAGGCCTCATCAAAAGCACCATATTCAAGCAATTTTGTGGCGGCGAAACCATCAATGAGTGCGACCCAGCAATTGAAAGTTTACACGCTTTTGGCATTGGCACCATCCTAGACTATTCTGTAGAAGGTAAAACAAAAGAAGATGACTTCGAGCAAACGACGCAAATCATCATTCAAACAATAGAAAAATCAGCTACCGATAAACGCATTCCTTTTGCTGTTTTTAAAATCACTGGCATCGGACAACATCACTTGCTCGAATTGGTCTCTGAACAAATCAGGGCCACCAGAAAAGGGGTTGTGTTCAGACCCTTCACCACCCAAGAAAACGAACAAATACAAGCTATTATTGACCGCATTGACCGCATTTGTGCTGCAGCGGCCAAACACCAAACGCGCTTGTTTATCGACGCCGAAGAAACCTGGATCCAAACAGCCATAGACCAATGGACCTTCGACATGATGTGCAAGTACAATAAAAATGCTTGTATTGTCTACAACACAGTTCAGATGTATCGCCATGATCGCTTGGCTTATTTACACAGCGAATTGGAGCGCGCAAAAGAAGCAGGGGTTCAGTATGGAGTAAAGTTGGTACGCGGTGCCTACATGGAGAAAGAACGTGCAAGAGCGCAAGAACTCGGCTACCCCTCGCCTATTCAGCCCAACAAAGCAAGTACGGACAAAGATTACGATGCTGCGCTCGATTTCCTTGTAGCAAACAAGGATGTTTTCTCGATTTGTGCGGGTACTCACAACGAAAACAGCTCTATGTACCTCGCTAGCTTACTGCATCAAGAACAAGTGGATCCTCGAGACCCGAAGTTTTACTTTGCGCAGCTTTTAGGGATGTCTGACCACATTTCCTATAATTTATCAGATGCAGGTTACCAAGTGGCTAAATACGTGCCTTTTGGACCCGTCAATGAAGTTTTACCCTATTTACTCAGACGCGCAGACGAAAACACATCTGTGGCAGGCCAAACCAGCCGTGAGCTCGGACTTATTATCAAAGAAAAAGCAAGAAGAAAAGCTTAGAGCTTGACTACCGGATAAGCGTTCCCGTTAATGCGGACGTAATAAACACCCCGCGGCCAATTGCTGAGTTCAATTGTTTGGGATGGTGTCATGTTTTCTCGATACAGTAAATTGCCCATTATTCCATGGATCTCAATTTGTTTCGGTTCAGATCCTTCCCAATTCAAATGCAACACAGATTCAACTGGATTTGGAAACATCAGCACCTCACTCCCTTCAAATATCGGACTTAAGCCCACCAACTGTTGGGTCGTAAAAACGGTGTCGGTTTGCACATAAGCCGAACCATTGCCATTCACTTTCAAAACAAATACGTTGCTGCCACCATTGAGCTGATTTTGACCATCAACGATGACGGAATTCATGCCTGTCGCAATAAAACCACCATCTAGAGTTGGGCGAATGTTTCCGATGTAGTCGTAACCTTGGTTGAGAATGGTGCTTGATGGCCAACCTGTTATCCAGTAACCATAGAACGCATCTGCGTACCCAAAATATAGGTCGTAGGGCTCTTGATAAGTATTGTTATTCATGACTTGGATCCCGAGAATGGTGAGGTCTTGCTGTGGCAAGTAGGCAAATTGCTGAATAATATCGTCGGAAGTCAGTCCGTCCACAACTTGTGTTAGAATCACGCCATCAAGTCCTATTGAACCACTAAATTTGTCGTAATCTGTCGGGCCATTTAACCTGTAACCTGCGAATTGTAGGCCATACAAAGTTGGCGTAAGATCTGAGACAGCAAAATCGCCACTCAGATGCCCCAAAGTATCGAACCATTGCACCACACCTTGATCGTTGATTTTCATGACAAAACCTTTTGTGGCAATGGAATCAGCAACATACCACTCACCACCCACAACATATAAACTATCCGAAATACGAATGACGCTATTGGCGCGGTCTGCACCCGCTGTTCCTAGGGTTTTTGTCCAGAGTGTGTCGCCGTTTTTGTCCAGGCGCATGAGAAATACATCGGCCTCGGCACCTAAAGTGGCTTGTCTTTCACCAACGAGTACAAAGCCGGTGTCTTTGGTCTGAACGCCATCGTGGATGCGCTCCCAAGCTGGGTTTTGATAAGTTTTGATCCATTGTTGGTTGCCCGAAAGATCGGTGAAGATGAGCATGGGGTCGTAGTTGCCATTACTCCAGGAATTTGACATGCCCGCAAGATAGTAACCCATCCCTGGCCGGTGAAAAACGCGCTTGATTTCTTCGGTTTCTTGCGCGCCATAGGACTGACTCCAAAGATAAGCACCAACTGAATCGATTTTCATCAGAAAGCCTTGTGCGTTTTCTTCCCAGCTGCCACTGCTTCCGGCAACAAGAAAGGTAGAATCTGGCAAGGCTAATACATCTTCGCCTTTATCAAAACCAGTGCCTGAATACAGTTTGTAAAAGCGCGCTTGCGCACTGACTAATTGTACAACTAACAAGAAGCTGAGGATACTTAAAAATCGCATCGGAACTGAAGATAAAGTGAAGCGCCATTTTGCAGCGCAATGTTATCAGAGCGCAACAAAAGCTGTGAGCGCTTGAAATGAAAAGCAGAATAAGCCTGTACGCGCAAACCACCAAAGCCACCGTAGGCCATGCCAAGGCCTGTTTGCCAAGCTTTTTTGACCTTGTAGTGTGCACCGGCATAAATAAGAGGTGTGTAGGTTTGGCGCAGCATAAACTGAGCGCCGTAGTAAGCTTCTAGACGCTGTGGGCTATCCCAGTTAATGACCTTCGCCAATTGAAACTGTGCAGGAAGTAAAATCCAACTGCTTACCGTGCTTTTTTCATAACCCAAAGAATCCAAAAAGGCATCTGTAAGTGCATTAACACTAGCTTGCTGCCACTGTGCTAAAGAAAAACCGGCGTATTGAAGTGAGCCAGCGAGTGCGTATTGGGTTGTGCTGGTACTGCGCGCTATACCGAAGTTTTGAACCTGAAATTGAAATTGTTGTGGTGCTTCATCGTTTTCTGTCGAGCCAAAACGGTAGTCGAGGTCGAAAGCCACCCCATAGGCGGCTGCAGAAGCGCCACTGATTTGGGCCTGCCCCTGAAGTGCGAGGTCTATTTGTGCACTCATGGGGTCTTGTAACCATGTGCCTTTCTGGAGTGCGGCTGCGATATGATTTTGAACGGCCACAAAATGAACAAGGAACGAAGATTGTGTAGTGGTGTTCACCAAGCCAATTCCTAATTTGGAAAAGGTGGTTGCCTCTACCCTGAGGTTGCTCATGTCGAGGGTATCGGCCACGTAAGGTAAACCTCCTTGAAAAACCAAACCAAAAAGATCTTTGGAGAATTGAACGCCGCCATACTGGTGTATGCCTGTTCCAATAACCCAGCGGTAGCTAGAACCCCATTTTTTGGCGTCTTTTGAAAGCGTCCAAGGCGTTTGCCACTGTGCATTGAACCCCATTTGCAAACCAAAGGCATTGCGCGCGCTGAGTTTGGTGAGGGATTGATTGATTTGACTCGTGTCTATTAAGCCTCCATAAAAAAAAGCATCGGCAACCTGCCTGCGCACACCCGTACTGTTGTAATGACCATAAGTGTCGAGCAAAATGGTTTGCTGGGCCTGTGCAAATTGGCTTGCTACTAAAAAGAGGATGAATAAATAGCGCATTAGGGTCTGATTTGAGTTTGCAATTGCATTTGAACTTGCAAAGCCAAAAAGGCATTCGCTTGAATAGCTTGCTGGACTGCCAAGCCAGTAGTTGGGTCCGTAGTGGCAAATGCCGCATTAACTGCCACTTCATTGAGGTCTTGGAGGTCGGCTACCAGAGCAGGCGGCAGTACAATTTTAATTTTGCTTTTCTTTTTGAGCAAGCCGTCTTGTGGATCAATTTGCCCTAAAGTTGCTGAAGCCAATTGCGCATCGGCCACAACCGTGTGCATGATTTGACCATCTTTCATGAAATACAAAACGATATCGCAAGCCACAGGGAAGGCATTGGTTGCGTCTAGAATTAGTGTTGCTCCGGTAACGTGCGTTTTGTTGAGGTCTTGAGAAAGATCGAGGGCAAAGGTATCTTGTAGCGTAAGCGCATCGGCATTGAGTGCCATTGGCATTTGTGCACTTACTTTTAGACGGAGTCGGCTATTTGCAAATGCTTCGTCGTGCCCAGCCGAGGTGTTGCCCCAAGGGTTGGGTTGCAATTGGTAGGAGATGTTTTGGTAGGCTCCGAGGTTTTGTATATAATTTTTGATATTGCTATTGTTGGCGTCAAAATGGAGCAACAGTGAACTTGGCTGTAGGTTGTTCCAGGAACCAACGGCGGGCGCTAAAAACATGCTCGGACCAATACTCGGTGCATTCAAAGAAACCGACTGCCCTTGGGTGTTGGTGGCGTTCATTTGTTCGATTTGAGCGCGCAAGGCCATTTTAAAACCATTTTCAATTTGGACATCTAGGCTCAGATCAGGCAAGGAAAGGGATCCGCCGGTGATTTTGTCGAGGTAAGGAAGGGTGAATTGTTGTTGGTCGGCAAGAAGTGTTGAGCCAAAATAACCTTTAGCGTAATCGAAGCGCAGGTTTTCAAAAGAGGCTTCGTACTTGAAGACCTGATTGTTGTAGATGGAAACCGTCTGACCATTGGGGTCGGTTTTGAGAGTGAGTTTGGATTGTATTTTATTGAATTCTAAGCCTTGTTGACCTCCAAGGTCTATTTCGTAGCCACTTAGGTTGATGGTTTCTGTAGCGATTGTCGGATTTTGGACCGTTCCGGCTGCAACCGTATAGTTTTGAACAAAAACTTGGCCGTTTTGAGATACACCGGGGAGTTCAATTTGATAAAGAACTGCCGTATTGAGCGGATTGTAGACCTTGACTTCAATTTGACCACTTTGCACGCGTACCTTCTTGAGTTGGATGTCGCCGAGGTCGAGTGCATGGGTTTTGACGCTATTCACAAAAGTAAAGCCCGGTGATACATTGCTGACCGTAAAATTGGCTTGGTATTGCTGAGAAATGGTGGTGTCTGGAATGTTGACGATATCTGACAAACCAAGATCTAATAAAGTACGACTCAGGTCGATGTTGATTTGAGAACCGCTGATACTGAGCGTGGAGTCATTGTATAAATTCGACAAAGAAAGGGTGTCGTTCAGAATGGGTACTAACCAATCTGAGTGCCAACGCGTAGCTTCTTTTTTACAGGAAGCAAAAAGCAAAGCAACGGTGCCTATAAAAACAAATATGCGCATGTTATACATTTTCGATGATGGCAGCGTAACCCTGCCCTACACCAATACACATGGTGACGAGTGCATAACGTTTGTTGCTGCGTTTGAGTTGTCTTGCTGCGGTCAAAAGCAAGCGTGCTCCTGACATGCCGAGCGGGTGCCCAAGGGAAATGGCACCGCCGTTCGGATTGATGCGCGCATCGCGGTCTTGCAGACCCAAGGCGCGCGTACAAGCCAAAACTTGCGCCGCAAACGCTTCGTTGACCTCGATGAGGTCCATCTGATCCAAAGTGAGACCTGCGCGTTCCAATGCTTTTTGGCTTGCCGGTACCGGGCCAATGCCCATGATGCGGGGCTCAACCCCAGCCACTGCTGCTGAAATGATTTTAGCCATTGGTTGGAGTTGGTGCGCGCGTACGCCTTCTTCGTTGGCCAACAACAACGCAGCAGCGCCATCGTTGAGCCCAGAGGCATTGCCTGCAGTTACGCTGCCGTCTTTTTTGAAAGCTGGACGCAAATTGGAAAGCGTTTCTAAAGTGGTGTTGGCCCGAGCAAACTCATCTTTATCGAACACCAACGCCTCGCCTCTTTTCTGAGGAATGGAAATAGGTAAAATTTCTTCTGTGTAGTAGCCTGCAGCCTGTGCGGCGGCGGTTTTTTCTTGGCTCCAACAAGCAAAAGCATCTTGGTCAGCGCGAGAGATGTTGTAGTGCGCTGCTAAATTTTCGGCGGTCATGCCCATGCTGTCTACGCCGTACAGCGCTTCCATTTGCGGATTGATAAAGCGCCAACCAAAGCTGGAGTCAAACATTTGGGCATCGCGGCCAAATGCAGCTGAGGTTTTTGAAATGACCCAAGGGCCGCGCGTCATGTGCTCGACGCCGCCGGCCACATAGACATTGCCATCGCCCAAACGCAGTGCGCGGGTGGCGTTGATGGCTGCTGCCAAACCAGAGGCACAAAGGCGATTGACGGTTTCACCCGGTACTTCTATAGGATAACCCGCTAAGAGCGAAGCCATACGGGCTACATTGCGGTTGTCTTCACCGGCCTGATTGGCACAGCCGAGTAGTACATCTTCAATGCTGGTTGGATCGAGGTTTGGATGGCGCTTGAGCAAACCTGCAAGCACTTTTGCAGCCAAATCATCGGCACGTAGGGTTGCTAAACTTCCGCCAAAATTGCCAATAGCACTGCGGATTCCGTCAATTAAATATACTTCTTGAGACATTGTTTTCATTTTGCTATTCAAAGATAAAATAAAATGTGCCGTCGGCAAGAATTCACCAATTTTAGTTATGTTCGCATTCATGGAAAATACGCAATGTCCGATCTGTCATTTTTCTGACACCAAACCCATTTTTGACAACACGCTTTTGAAGTGTCACAACTGCGGGCACGGCTGGGCCAATCTCCAATTAGACCACGCCTATTTACAACAGCTTTACGCTGAAAATTATTTCAAAGGCGAGGAATACGCCGATTACTTAGCAGAAAAAGAAATCCTTCAGATGAATTTCGGCAAACGCGCCCAACAAATCGCAAAAAATGCGCCTGCTCCAAAAGACATTCTCGAAATTGGTTGTGCATATGGTTTTTTTCAGCAAACCATCTCTCAAACCTTTAAAGGAGTAAACTACCAGGGGTACGACATTTCTCAGGACGCCATTAGCTATGCAAATCAACATTTCGGACCTCATTTTTCAGCTGAAAATTATCTAGAGGTAACCAATTCCAAAACCTACGATGCCGTTTTCATGTGGGATGTCATCGAACATTTAGCGGATCCTGGCGCTTTTATAGCCAAAGCCCAAAAGGAATGTAAACCAGGCGCCATGCTCTACCTTACCACCGGAGACTTCGGTGCACTCTTGCCGCGCTTACAAGGTAAAAAGTGGCGCATGATCCACCCTCCTACCCATTTGCATTATTTCACCAAAAAGAGTATTAAAAAATTACTTTTGGACAACGGATTTGAAACCGTTTTTATAAAGTATCCACCAGTATATCGCTCCTTGGGGCTCATCTATTTCGCTTTGTTTATCCTCAATAAAAAACCTTCGCGTTTCCATCAATGGATCTATCGCCGCATCCCTAGAGCAGCAGCGATACCTTTCAATACATTTGATATTTTCTTTGTTGGCGCCAAAAAAATCTCAGCCTAATGTACCATACCATTAATCAACAAGACCTCGATTTCTTTACGGCCTTACTCCAAGACCGCTGTAAGTCGGACCTCGACACCCGAGAGACCTACAACCACGATCACACCGAAGACTTACACTTCACACCTAGTGTTGTTTTACTGCCGCAAAACACCCAAGAAGTTTCAGAAATATTGGCTTATTGTAATTCAAACAATATCCCGGTTACGCCAGCAGGCGCAAGAACAGGCTTGGGTGGCGGTTGTCTACCGATTCACGGAGGTGTTTTGCTGAGCTCCGAAAAACTCAACCGCATCATCGAAATAGATGAAAAAAATGCGCAGGTCATTACAGAACCTGCTGTCATTACAGAAGCCTTGCAAAATGCCGTAAAAGAAAAAGGCTTGTTTTACCCGCCTGACCCCGCGAGCAAAGGTTCTTGTTTTATTGGTGGCAATATTGCTGAAAATTCTGGCGGCCCAAAAGCCGTTAAATATGGCGTCACTAAAGATTACGTGCTCAATTTAGAAGTTGTTTTGCCCGACGGCACCATCATGTGGACCGGCGCTAACGTCCTCAAAAACGCCACTGGCTACAACCTAACGCAATTGGTGGTGGGTTCTGAAGGCACCCTAGCTTTTGTCACCAAAATTGTCCTCAAACTCATTCCTCACCCAACCCACACCCTGCTGATGCTTGTGCCCTTCTATGATGCGCAACAAGCATGCGAAGCGGTAGCCGCCATTTTTAATGCGGGCATAACACCAAGTGGGCTAGAATTCATGGAACACAACGCCCTCAAATGGTCGCAAGCTTTTTCTGAAGATTATAGTATTGAAGTAAAAGACAACCACGCCGCGCATTTACTCATTGAAGTAGACGGCTTTGACCCCGAACAACTCATGAAAGAATGCGAAGGCATTTTAGCGGTTTTAGAACAATACCAAACCGACGAAATCTTGTTTGCAGAATCGGAAGCTCAAAAAAATACGCTTTGGAGCTTGCGCAGAAAAGTAGGCGAAGCCGTTAAAGTACAATCGGTTTACAAAGAAGAAGACACCGTGGTGCCGAGGTATCAGTTACCACAGCTGTTGTCCACCGTGAAGGCCATAGGCAACAAATATGGCTTTGAATCGGTTTGCTACGGCCATGCTGGCGACGGTAATTTACATGTGAATATCATCAAAGGAAACCTCAGCGACGCCTTTTGGAATGAAGAACTCACGGTGGCTATACGCGAGCTGTTCACAGAGGTGATCAAAATGGGCGGTACTATTTCTGGCGAGCACGGCATTGGGCTGGTTCAAAAACCATACATGGACCTGGCTTTTAGTCAAACTGGCCTAGAACTCATGCGCGGTATTAAAAAGGTTTTTGATCCGAATGGCATTCTGAATCCTGGAAAGATATTCTAATCTTTGAGCCAATGAAGGTTGCGGCTGTACATAAATACCCAAATTCCTCCGTAGATGATTCCGACAATTGTCAAAATGGTAGGAATACCCGTAATCGGATTGAAAAAGTAGGGTAATACAACCAAACCAAGGGTGTACAGGATGTAAAAATGAAAGCCCAATTTCTTAGCTCTGTACATCAAAATAACTCCCGCGAGGCCGAGCACTAAAAACAGGAACTGAAAACTGTTGTATTGCTGAAAATGCTTGAACATATTGAGCGCAACACCTTCCATCTGATCAATGATATAAATGAAATCTTCCGCGTTTCCTTTTTCGAGTTGCTCGCGCATGTTGGCAAATTCGAGCATTTCTTTCTTGATCATGTCCTTATCGGGCTTGTAACCAAGCATGCCACTGAGCGCACCTAAAGTACTTATTCCGATATTGATACTTGATAAAATCACCAAAACAAGCAGAAAAACTGGTCTTTTTGAAATGGTTTGACCTTCTTGTTCGTCGTTGACAAAGTTTTGTCCTTCTTCAGAAAAATTTCTATCAATCATGTTGAATGTATTGTTGGATAAACGCAACACTTTTGGCCATGTCTGTGGCTAATATACGATCGCTGTCTAAAGCTGGAACTACCGCCCTGAATTGTGCATGGAGCGCTTCGGTCCAGACGGCCGCTTGTAAGGGTCTTCTGAATTCAAGACCTTGAGCTGCATGGATGAGTTCAATGGCCAAGACTTTCTGACAGTTGTCCAAGACACGATACAATTTGGTGGCTGCATTGGCGCCCATACTGACGTGGTCTTCTTGCCCATTGCTGCTGTCGATGGTATCTACTGAAGCCGGCGTGCACAATTGTTTGTTCTGGCTCACAATTGACGCGCTTGTGTATTGCGTGATCATGAGGCCCGAATTGAGCCCAGGGTTTTGTACCAAAAAGGCAGGCAAGCCTCTGGTTCCTGAAATCAGTTTGTAGGTACGGCGTTCGGATATACTTCCCATTTCGGCCATGGCAATTGCGAGGAAATCTAAAATAAGGGCAAGGGGTTGTCCGTGGAAATTACCGGCCGATACAACTTGGTCGTCGTCCGGGAAAACCGTTGGGTTGTCGGTAACGGCATTGATTTCTCTGGTGACAATTTGTGCAGCGTGGTCGATAGTGTCTAGGGTTGCGCCATGGACTTGCGGAATACAGCGAAATGAATAGGGATCTTGGACATGCGCTTTGGCTTGCTCCATGATCTGGCTTCCTTCGAGCTGAGACCTGAACCAAGCGGCAACGCGTATTTGCCCCACCTGGTTGCGAATTTCATTGACGTTGGCCGCAAATGGCTCTTTGCGGGCATCGTAGGCTTCGATAGACAAAGCCGCAACCTGATTGAAGCCCTCAAATAAGCGATATGACTTGTCTACGGCATAAGAAGCATAGGCGGACATAAATTGCGTGCCATTGAGCAGCGCTAGCCCTTCTTTGGATTGTAAGACCAAAGGTTTTAAATTAAACTTTTTATTTAAGTCAGATGTACTAATCTTCTGATTATCATGATAAACTTCTCCTTCTCCAATCAAGGGAAGGGAAAGATGCGCGAGTGGAGCGAGGTCACCAGAGGCACCTAAACTCCCTTGCTGATAAACCACAGGGTAAATGCGTTCATTGAAGAAAAACAACAAGCGTTCGATGGTGGCCAACTGCACCCCTGATGCGCCTTTTGACAGCCCTAAAACTTTGAGAAGCAACATGCGGCGCACAATTTCTTGCGGTACTTCTTCACCAATCCCGCAGGCATGCGAACAAACGAGGTTGCGCTGCAGTGCCTCGAGATCAGCTGTGCTGATAGCGGTGTCGCACAATGAACCAAAACCGGTATTGACCCCGTAAATGAGGTGCTCAGCCGTTTCGATTTTGCGATCGAGGTAAGCCCGACAAGTTTGAATGCGCTCCTTTAATTCTTGAGATAATACAAGGGGTTCTTTGGTGTTCAGTAAAATCTCAAATTCATCAAGACTGAGATACTGAGAAGTAAGCTCTATTGGCATAGTGGAAACAATTATGAACGCACAAATTGTGCAAAATCTTTGGCAAAATACGTCAGGATTCCGTCGGCACCCGCCCTGCGCATACTGAGCAGCATTTCGCTCACAGCGCGTTCGTAGTCTAGCCAACCTTTTTGGGCTGCGGCGTAAACCATGGCGCATTCGCCACTGACGTTGTAGGCCGTTATTGGTAGCGGGAAATTTTCTTTGAGCAGTGCAATGACATCTAGATAACAAAGCGCTGGCTTGACCATGAGCATGTCGGCACCTTCTTCAAAATCGAGCTGGGCTTCTAGCAAGGCCTCGCGTTTGTTGGCTGGGTCCATTTGATAGGTCTTTTTATCGCCTAACTTAGGTGCAGAATTGAGCGCATCGCGGAAGGGTCCGTAAAATGCACTTGCGTATTTGGCGGTGTAAGACATGATCGATACATCAGTAAAGCCGTCGGCATCTAAAGCCTTGCGCAGGTAGCCAACACGGCCGTCCATCATGTCTGAAGGGCCAATGATGTCGGCACCAGCTTGCGCTTGCGCTATGGTCATTTTGGCTAAAATGGGCAAGGTTTCGTCGTTGAGGATTTGACCGTTTTGCACCAAGCCGTCGTGTCCATCGGAAGAATACGGATCCATGGCGACGTCGGTCATGATGACAGCCTCGGGGAAACGTGCTTTGATTTCAGAAATAGCGTGCAAATAGAAGTTGTCTGAAGCCCAGCTGTAGCTCGCCATTTGGTCTTTGAGTGCTTCGTCTACTGCAGGGAAGATATCGAAAGTTTTGAGACCTAAATGGAGGCAGGATTCTATCTCAGGCAAGAGCATATCCAAAGACCAACGAAAGTTGTTGGGCAAAGAAGCGACTTCGTCTTTGATGCCTTTGCCGTCTTTGAGAAAGATCGGGTAAATGAGGTGTTGAGCACCCAATTGGGTTTCGGCAAGCATGTCGCGAATGGCGCTGTTCTTGCGGTTGCGTCTGGGGCGTATGTTATTCATCTTACATGAGCATGCCACCGCAAACATGAAGCGTTTGGCCGGTGATGTAAGCAGAAAGGTCTGAAGCTAAAAACACAGTTGCGTTGGCGACGTCTTCTGGCTTACCACCGCGCTTGAGCGGAATGCTGTTGCGCCAAGAAGCTACAACGTCTTGATCGAGTACTTCGGTCATTTCGGTTTCAATGAAGCCAGGTGCAATGGCGTTGCAACGGATATTGCGCGAACCGAGCTCAGCAGCGATTGATTTGGTGAATCCGATCAAGCCTGCTTTGGATGCCGCATAGTTGGACTGCCCTGCATTTCCTTTGACACCAACTACCGAACTCATATTGATGATTGAACCCGAACGCGCTTTGAGCATTGGTTTTTGCACCGCTTTGGTGAGGTTAAATGCAGATTTCAAATTGGTATTAATGACTTCATCCCATTGTTCTTCGGTCATGCGCATCAGGAGGGTGTCGCGGGTGATTCCTGCGTTGTTGACAAGGACGTCAACGGTTCCGAAGGCAGCCACAACGTCGTCTACGAGTTGTTGGGCTTCGTCGAATTTAGAGGCGTCAGAGCGAAAACCTTTGGCTACACCACCGTTGGCAGTGAGTTCGGCTTCTAGCGCACGCGCTTTTTCTTCAGATGATAGGTAAGTAAAGGCAACTGTTGCACCTTGTTGTACACACGTTTCTGCAATTGCTTTTCCGATGCCGCGAGAGGCACCAGTAATTAATACGACTTTGTTGTCAAGTAATCCCATGCTGTTTTGAATTGAATTTGATAGTCAAAGATAAGGTTCTTCTGCAAATGACAAGCTGCCTATGCCGCAAAAGTGTTTAGCGAAGTACCAAAAACAACTTGTTGGAGGAAAGGCGTAAATCGGTTCTCGATATACCCTTGCGCTTGAAGGTGGTGTCGCAAAGCGAGCTCGCGTAGTGCGGCGTTACTTCTAGCCTACCCGACCTGATGATCGGAAAAACTTCTTCGATTTTAGGAGCACTGCAATAAGGCGTTTCGCGCTTGCGCAAAGCCACTTGAATATCTTGCAATAGTCCTGGAGAGCCTTCCAACAGTAAACTTGAAATTTTCTTTCCTTCTATGGTAAAAAGGTAAGAGACCTCTGTTTTTCTGAGTCCTTCAGACATCGGGCAATCCATCCAAACTTCTTGTGCTAAACTGAGTACCTTATCGGTTGCCCAGAGTACTTTGTACTTGATGCGCACACTGCGTTGCCCAACACAAAACGCACCCAAGGTATCTTTTTTAAGGAGGTGCTGCATGAGTTCTGAAAAGGGATGACCTCCAAAGTGAGGAAAGACAATCTGGATGCTATCGAGCGAAAGGTGTTTGTTGTAGTGTTTGATGGGTTCTGCTTTGGCGCTTTGTTCCAAGAGATCGAATTGATCCATGCGGGCGTGGTTCTCTCGACCACAGGAAAGGAGCACAATACTTAGTAAGCAAAAAATTGCGAATTTGAACATCATACAATGAGCTTGCCGTAGAGATCGTAGTGATCAGCACTGGTAATCAGTACACGCGAAAAATCGCCCAATCGAACATATCCTTCGGCTTTTTTAACTAAAACTTCGTTGTCCACCTCCGGAGAGTCAAACTCTGAACGACCAATAAAGTAGTCGCCCTCAGCGCGGTCAAAAAGCACTTTGAATTCTTTGCCCACTTTCAACTGATTGAGGTCATAGGAAATACCACTTTGTAATTCCATAATGGCATCGGCACGCTCTTTTTTGAGCTCCGCAGCGACGTCGTCGGTGAACTGATACGCGTGGGTGTTTTCTTCGTGGGAGTAAGTAAAGATACCGAGGCGGTCAAAACGCGTGCGCTCAACGAAGTCGTACATCTCTTGAAAATCGGCTTCGGTTTCCGAAGGATAGCCCGCAATAAGCGTGGTGCGCAAAGCTAGGCCAGGCACTTTAGCACGGATGGTGGCTACCAATTCTTCGGTTTTTTCGCGGGTAATACCGCGGCGCATGGCTTGCAAAATGCGAGTAGAGCCATGTTGCAAAGGCATATCGAGGTATTTACAAATGTTGTCGCGCTCGGCCATTACTTCTAGTACGTCCATCGGAAAACCAGATGGGTAGGCATAATGCAAACGGATCCAGTCCAGACCTTCGATGTCTGAAAGTTGCTTGAGCAGGTCTGAAAGCGCGCGCTTTTTATAGAGGTCAAGACCGTAGTAAGTGAGGTCTTGGGCAATGAGCATGATTTCCTTTACACCTTTCGCTACAAGGCCTTTTGCTTGAAAAACAAGGTCTTCAATGGGCGTAGATTGGTGTCCGCCGCGCATGAGTGGAATAGCGCAGAAAGAACAAGGGCGGTCGCAGCCCTCGGCAATTTTAAAATAGGCGTAATGAGTGGGTGTAGTGAGAATGCGCTCCCCTACCAACTCGTGTTTGTAGTCGGCTTTTAGGGTTTTGAGCAGGCGCGGCAGCTCGCGGGTACCAAAATAGGCATCGACCTCAGGAATTTCTTTCTCGAGTTCGTCGCGGTAGCGCTCAGACAAACAACCGGTCACGTATACTTTTTCAACCAAACCTTCTTGCTTGGCTTCCGCGTAGCGCAAAATGGTATCGATGGATTCTTGCTTGGCGTTGTCGATGAAACCACAGGTATTGATAATGACGATTTCGGAATCGTCTTGTTGGGCTTCGTGTTCAACTTCAAACTGATTGGCTTTGAGCTGCGCCATCAGGACTTCAGAATCAAAGGTATTTTTAGAACAGCCAAGTGTAACCACGTTGACTTTATTCTTTTTAAGGGTTTTGGTCTTCATTCGGGTACAAAAATAGGACTCTTTGCGCAAATGGTATTACTTTTGACGACACTTGTCAAACAAGAACCCATGAAAACGCTTTTTATCCTCCTTTTGACCTCTTTGCTTTTTTCTTGTTTCGTACCCAGATCCAAACGCGTCCAACCTTTAAGTTATATGCAACGCCAACTTTCAGAGATCAACGATTCACTTTACCAAAGTGAAACAGCGCCCATCCAAATCGATTCACTCCAACTTGAAGCAAACATCCTCACGCTTTTCTATTCATGCCCTGACAATCCAGGAGAATTGCGTTTTGTAGGTAGTTCAATGCTGGCTAAATCATTTCCTCCCATCAGATCTTGTAAACTCATGAGTTCAAGTCCGAAAGTACGTTCACACAATTTATCACCTTTTAAAGGATCTGTACAATTTGACCTCAAACCACTCAGTCATAAATTCATCAAAGATGCGCCTACCTACTTACAAATTCAAGGTTGGCCTGAAAAAATACTTTTTATTTACCCTGAATAATGGAAGAAGAACGCATTGATAAAATATTACTCGAACGCGGTTTGGTGAGCACCCGAGTGCGCGCCGAAGAAATCATCAAAAAATACGGCGTGAAAGTCAATGGTAAGCTTTTTTCCAAGCCTGGTAAGAAAGTCCCAACCGATGCACAAATTGAATTACTCGCCGAAGAAATTCCGTGGGTATCCAGAGCTGCCTTCAAACTCATTGCTGCCCTAGACCACTGGGGAATCGAGGTGAAAGACAAAGTTTTCATCGATTTAGGAGCAAGCACAGGAGGTTTCACCGAAGTTTTATTGAGCAGAGACCTCAATCGTTGCTATTGCGTAGATGTAGGTCAAAAACAACTGCACGACAAGATCAAAGCAGACACCCGTGTGGTCAATCTGGAAAAAACCCATGCCCGCGACCTCACCGAAAAACTCATACCAGAACAAGTCGACGGCTTGGTAGTAGATGTCTCTTTTATTTCACTTGAGAAGGTCCTGCCATTTACGATTCCATTTCTCAAAGCAAAAGCAACTGTTATTTTATTGGTCAAGCCGCAATTTGAACTCGGCCCTGGGTCTTTAAACAAAGCAGGTGTTGTCAAGGACACAAGTCAGTATCCTGCGCTTTTAGAAAACATCAAGCAAATGGCACAGCGCAACCAATTGCAATGGAAGGGCTACATCGACTCCCCTATTCTCGGCGGCGACGGCAATGCCGAATTTTTGGGCTACTTTGAAAAGATTTAAGCTATTTTTGCAGCATCATGATGACAATTGAAGAACTAGAACGCGCCTTTCTAGACATTGATTTCCAAGCCAACCGCATTGCCAAACTCAAAGAGCTTGACCCAGATCACCTGCATAAATTCAATGTGCGTTCCGAAGAAATCCGTCAGCAACTGATGCAAATGGGTCTACACCCCGACCTCCATGAAAGCCTTGAAGAACGAGCCCCAATTGATGAAAGCTACCTTCCTGCTTATGGTTGGGGAAAAAAAATCTTGAATATTCTGTTGCTCGGCCAACACAAAAAGCGCTACATCCCTAGACAACAAGAAGCTTATTTTCGCAAAGAAGTAGCCGAACGCAGCCGACTTTACACCTACGCTAAAGATCATTTGAGCGTCGATTGATTTTATCTTCAACGATCAATACAATTCCAGTAAGTCTTACTTCACAATTTGCAAGGATTTATAAAGACTGCCCAGATTGGTCTGAATGGCTACCCAATAAAACCCGGACTCCATCTGGTTAAGCTCAACGAGATATTCGTTTGCGTTGATCGGATTGTAGGTCAGTTGAAACGATTTACCAGACACATCGATTAAAGCCATACTTTCTAATTTGAGTTCAGCAGAAAGCGAAACCGCAAAATGGTCGTTGGTCGGATTCGGAAACAAATTGATTTCCAATGAGTGGTCTTCATCTATTCCTACACCAGGTTCTGTAAAGGCGCAAGCGCATTTGTTCTTGACCTCATTGGTTTGCACCACTGTGGGCGCCTCATAAATTGCTTTTACCCAGCAGTGTTGACCCGCTTGGGTTGCAGTTGCGTTGCGCAAGCGAATGGTATACCAACCGCTATATGTAGGCGTAAACGTGAACACTCCGTTGCCAGCTTGGGTTAAAGAATCGAGAGGTGTACAATTTTTGTCCAAAACGCCTAGGGTAAGTGCTAAATTGGGCGCACTCGGATACCATTCAATTTGTACCTCAACGCCTTGCTTGGCATAGATGCGCCCCACTACCCTGCATTCCAAACTATTCGAAGGGAGTTTGCCGCCTTGTTGGAGCGAGTTGTTGTGGCGATCTCCAAGATCATCGTTCATTTCCCATTCTTGAACAACATTTTTAGCTGGGCGCACGTAATTGGTGTCAATGTCTTGGGGTGCCCAAACGCAGTAGCCGCGACGGCCCAAGTTGGCACTGCCATTGCACGGCGGTATCGAAATATTGACTTTTCCGCCACCATAAACAGTTGTAGGGTTGCTGTTGGCGCCCGAATAGTCTACTAATACAGTGCCGTCGGGCCAGTTGGTCTGAACGCCTGTCAGGTTTTGCCATTGATCCCAACTATCTGTAACACCAATTAGTGCTTTAGCTCCGCGTTCAATAACGAGGGCATCTGGCGCTTGCCAACGCACAAAGTAAGCACCATCCTTGAAATGTAAGTTTTGGTGACACCAAATTAAATTAGCGACATCGCTGTCGGTAGGCAGCGCAGTTGCATCTGTGGGCTGATGTCCGAAGCGATTGCCGTTGTAACCCACATTGAATAGATCTTCAAAAAAGAGTTGCGGTGCGCCATCGACAGCCATGACAATAGCGTGTGCGGCAGAATTGCGACCATCGTTGGGCTCAATATGCGGGCTGAGTTCAGAACCTGAGTTCCAACCAGAATAGTTGCCTTGAGCTGAAAGTTGGGGTCTGAAGGTGTCGTGGTTATTGACAAACGGAACGGTGCGTTGGCGGTTTTGTTGCTGCTGACTCGGTATCTGACTGAGGTCGTAGTTGCCATTGCCACTCGTCATGGCCGACAACGCAAAACGCAAATTGAAATCAAAGGTGCCGGCTCGGTTCTGTACGGCGTCGGCCCAGGCATCTAGTTGCGCTGTGCTGCCCACCCACTCGCCTACTGCGAATAATTCAGGACCGCCACTTGCCCACATGGCGCCATATTGCAAGTTCCAAAGTACATCCTCGGAAACATACGAGGGAAAATGCTTGACAGCATCGAGTCTGACGCCATCAAAACCCACTTGCTTCTTGTACCAAACGAGCCAATTTCGCATACCATTACGCATGTAATCAGTACTTTGAGTAGGATTATATAAAGCATTGGAAGATGTTCCAAAAGCATTGCTTTCAAAGGAAATATCTGGGCCCCAATAAGGTGAATTGAGGTCGTTGGTGCAGCAAAGGTTGTTGTTATTAGGGTAAAAATTCTGCCAATTTTTAGAAAAACGACCTTCTCTTGCTAAGTAATTGGCAGGGCTTTCTGCACTAGCAGGCGTTTTGAAACTGACGTAACGGAAGTTTTTATATCTGTTGTTTTGGCCGTCGTCCATGGCTGCGGGGTCCTGACCGCCAGCACCATTGGCGCTACCTGCGTTGCTCACATGATTCAGTACCACATCTTGAATGACGTCTATGCCATTGGCGTGCATGACTGCCACCATGCGCAGCAACTCATCTTTGTCGCCCATGCGGGTTTTGGTGCTGTTTTTCTGAAATTTATCGCCGAGGTCATAATGGTCAAAAGGTGAATATCCGACACTATTTGTGCCTGCATTTTTGATTGTTGGCGGAATCCAAATGGCATCTACGCCCATTTCGGCCAAACGCGGAGCGAGTTCAGTGAGGTAATTGCACCAACCATTGGGGTAATTGGTATTCCAGTAATCCCACCAATAAGCTTGTAGCACCACCTGACGGTTGGTAGGATTTACTTGCGCATTTAGGCTTTTAAAACCAAATAACACAAGCGCTAATAACAATAAATTTCTCATGACAACCTGAATTACTTCAGAGCTGTTTCATGCGTGGCGCCAGCCTCAATTGTAATATTGGCACCAGCTAATTCGCATGAAAGCGGCGCTGAACCTAAATTAGTAAGCGTTATATTTAGTTGACTTACCGCTACGGCTAAGGGTTGGTTCTGATAGCGGATCTGAAAGGAATAGCTTTTCCAAGGTTTTGGAATTTGTGGATCGATGGCCAAACCATTTTCATAGACACGAACGCCTGCAAGGCCTTCAACTACAGACATCCAGGTGCCCGCCATTGAAGTAATATGCAAGCCTTCATCTGCTTCGTGGTTGTAGTCATCGAGGTCGAGGCGACTCGTTCTGAGGTACAACTCGAGTGCTTTGTCGAGGCGCTTGATTTTAGCTGCCAAAATAACGTGCACGCAAGGCGAAAGCGATGATTCGTGAACAGTTTTGGGTTCGTAGAAATCGAAGTTTTCGCGGATGACCTCTTCTGAGAATTGATCTTCAAACAAATAAAGCCCCTGCAAAACATCGGCTTGTTTGATGAAAATAGAGCGCAAGATGCGGTCCCAGGACCAATGTTGGTTAATAGGGCGCTCGGCTACCGGAAGATCTGCGGTGCTGAGTTGTTCTTTATCCATGAAGCCATCTTGTTGCAAGAAGGTATGGGTACCTTCTAGTTGTGGCAAGTAAACATTGGCTACAATATGCTCAAATTTGTCAATTTCTTGACTGCTCAGCTTTTGTGGAAGCGGATTTTGAACTTTCGCGTTCACTTCCAAGCAATACGCAATACACCAACGGGCAATAAAATTGGTGTACCAGTTGTTGTTGACGTTGTTTTCGTATTCGTTAGGGCCAGTTACACCGAGCATGACATACGCTTGTTTGGCTTCAGACCAATTGAAACGCTGCGCCCAAAAACGGGCAATACCGGCCAATACAGGAAGCCCATAGGTATCTAAATAAGCTACATCGCCAGTGTGGCGGATATAGTTATAAATACCAAAAGCGATGGCGCCATTGCGGTGGATCTCTTCAAAAGTGATTTCCCATTCGTTGTGGCATTCTTCGCCGTTCATGGTCACCATTGGGTATAAGGCCGCGCCGTCTTTGAAACCGAGTTTTTCCGCGTTTTCAATGGCGCGATCGAGGTGGTTGTAGCGGTACACCAAAAGTTGGCGCGCCACTTTAGGGTCGGCTGTTTTGAGGTAAAAAGGCAAACAATACGCTTCGGTATCCCAGTAGGTGGCGCCGCCGTATTTTTCACCAGTGAATCCTTTCGGGCCAATATTGAGTTTCGCATTTTTACCAGTATAGGTTTGATATAAATGAAAAATATTGAAACGGATACCTTGCTGAGAAGCGACATCGCCTTCTATCGTAATGTCAGCACTAGCCCAGATATCTGCCCAAGCTGCTTCGTGTTCAGCACGCAAAGTATCAAAACCGCTTGTGTAAGCCTCGCGCACGCGCTTGATGGCTTTGGCAGCTAATTCAAATTCGGAATGGTTAATTGTTGAGGTAACCGCAACATACTTTTTGAGCGTAAAACGCACTCCTTGCTCGAGGTAATGCTCGAAGTTGTTTTCGACGTAGAAGTCGCGCTGTGCGATATTCGGATGGATAGTGAGTAATTCTTGTTCGCGCCAAAAGCTAAAACGCATGGCGCTAGCCACACAAAAATCGGTTTTCTTGGTGCGCGTGCACAAAATACCTTTTTGGAGGTCCACTTTGCGCGAATCTTCTAACCAGAAAAATTCGTCGTAATTGGAGTCATGGTTGGTCACATTGCCATCAAGGTAAGGTGTAAACTTGACGTTACCACTGAAGTTGAGCGGTGTTACTGAATAGGAAATAGCTGCAATTTCTTCGCGGGCCATAGAACAAAAGCGGATGCTTTCTATCTCGAGTTCTTTGCCATTGCCAAACACAACCCTTACGGTGCGCTTTAACAAGCCTTTTTGCATATCGAGCTCGCGGTGAAAATACTTCACTTGCTGCTGATTCAAATCTAGTTTTTCGCCGTCCAAACTGATGTCAATACCAATCCAGTTGGTAGAGTTGAGTACTTTGGCAAAATATTCTGGATAACCGTTTTTCCACCAACCTACACGCGTTTTGTCTGGGTAATAAACCCCACCAATGTAGCTCCCTTGCAAAGACGGGCCCGTATATTGCTCTTCAAAATTGGCGCGTTGGCCAAAAGAACCATTTCCGATGCTGAAAATACTTTCGGCTTGTTGTTGTTTGCTTGGGTCAAATTTGCTCTCGATGATCTTCCAAGGATCAATTTCAAATAAATTACGCATATTGTTCTACTCTAAATTCTGTCAAATCGTTCAAATAAATATCTGCTTGGTCTGCGATGTGCGGATTGCCCACACCTACTGCTGTAAAACCACCGGCTTTGGCGGCGGCTATACCAGAAGCGGCATCTTCGAAAACAAAACAAAGCTCAGGTGGCAAGCCTAGCGCTTTTGCGCCATTTAGGAAGACCTCCGGGTGCGGTTTAGGGTCAGTGACACCATTGCCGTCAATAACCACCTCAAAATAAGTGCTTATACCGAGTTTGTCTAAAATAAAATTGGCATTTTTGCTCGATGACCCTACTCCAAGTAAAATCCCGAGTTCTTTCGCTGTATTTAATAAGTTCAAGACACCCGGAAGTAAGTTACTTTGATTGAGCTCTTGGATAGAATCCAGATAAAACTCATTTTTGCTTTGCAATAAGGCCTCAAATTCGGCATTCGGAATGGTTTTAGCTCCTAGTTCCAGAATTTTCTTGAGGGAATCTACCCTACTCACCCCTTTCAAGAGTTCGTTTTCTTTTTCAGTGAAATCAATCCCGAGAGAATGTGCACAGCGCTGCCATGCTAAAAAATGGTTGTGTTCAGTACTGACCAAGACGCCGTCGAGGTCGAATAAAAAGGCTTTAATTTTATCCACGCGTGATTTGCTTATCGGTAAGAATCAAATTGAGTAAGCCCGCCAAAACAAGTGACGAACCCGCTAATAGCATTGGTGCAATTGGGCTGTCTCCAAATATTTTGGAAAGCGCATTGACACCACCTAAAGCTGCAATAATTTGAGGAATAACGATAAACATATTAAACAAGCCCATCATGAGGCCCATTTTGTTTTCATCGACGGTGCTCGAAAGCATGGCATAAGGCATCGATAAAATACTTCCCCACGCAAAACCGATGAGTGCAAAACACAACCAGAGGTAGTCGGGGCTTGGAAGGAAACCCATCAGGATAAAACCGGCGCCACCAGCCACCAAAGAAACCAAGTGCACCCATTTGCGGTTGACACTGAATTTGGCTGCATAAAAAGTGAGCGCAAGCGCAAATAGCATGGAGGTAAGGCCGTAAATACCCATGTTTGAACCAACGGAGTCGGCGGCAACTTGAAATGATTTGTTCATTGTTTCAAAGGCAACGGGATCCACTTTTGATAAAGCTTCACTAGGTGCTGGTGCATTGTAAACAGTAGCGGTGAGAGCTGGTGTGGCCATACTCCACATCGTGAAGAAAGCAAACCAGCTAAAGAATTGAATCAGGCCTAACTTCAGCATAGTTGGTGACATGCTTGTCACTGAGCTCCAAAAATCTTTGATAAAATTGGTGTTTTTCTTTTCTTTTTGAAAAGCTTCTTCATCAGATGGCGGATACTCTTCGGTGGTAAAAATGGTGTATAGAATACTGCCTAGAAAAACCACAGCGCCAATCGCAAAAGCAACTTTGACGTTCATCGGAATTCCTTTTGCTGCAGTGTCGTCGTTGAAGCCAAGTTGAGAAACCATCCAAGGTAAGTTGGAAGCCACCCATGTACCGATCCCGATAATGAGTGTCTGCAGGATAAACCCATATGAACGCTGAGATTCTGGCAATTTGTCGGCGACCAATGCGCGAAAGGGCTCCATGCTGATATTAATAGAGGCGTCTAGCATCCAGAGGAAGCCCGCGGCAATCCAAAGCGTTGGCGAGTAAGGTACAAAGAAGAGCGCAATGGAACTGAGGATGGCTCCTATTAAAAAGTAGGGTTTGCGGCGTCCAAAACGCACCGACCACGTGCGATCTGAAAGAAAACCGATGATCGGCTGCACGATGAGTCCGGTGAGTGGAGCGGCAATCCATAAGCCAGGGATCTCTTCAGGGGTGGCGCCTAGCGTTTGAAAAATACGAGACATATAGCCGCCTTGTAGTGCAAATCCAAATTGGATACCCATGAAGCCGAAGCTCATGTTCCAAATTTGCCAAAACGAGAGTGAAGGTTTAGTTTGCATGACTAGAAAAGGTCTGTAGATATTATTGAACGTAGACAGCGTAGCCCCAAGGAGCGAGCGTCAGGACTTGTTTGCCTTTTAAATTCTCTTTTTTGTCGGTGAAAAGATTCTTGTAGGTGCCAGCAGCTTCTTCACTCAGAACTACTTTTTTGGTTTGGGCGCTCAAGTTGAGCAGCACCAACACCTTAGAACCTGCTTGCTCACGCGTGTAAACCAAGAGTTCTTTCTCTTCTTTGGTGCTCAAGAATTTTGGCGCGGCTTGCTTCATTCCGACATAAAGTGCTGGCGTATTTTGATGCAAATGAAGTAAGCGGCTGTAGAAGTCTACTAAATCCATTTTGTCCCAATTGATGCTGTCCTTATCGAAAAACTTCAAGCGGCGGTCTAGGGATGTTTCTTGTCCGTTGTAGACCAAAGGCATGCCCTGAATAGTGGCTGCCATTACGGCTAAAACAAAGCGCGCTTCGCCCATGCGCTCCATTTCGGTACCGTTCCAAGAGTTTTCGTCGTGATTGGAGGTGAAGTTCATGTGAAAAGCACCGGCAGGAAGCTCAGCACGTTCAAAGTAGGTTTGGATATCAGCAGCATTTTTCTTGCCCTTTGCGATATCGTTCATGATGTGATGAAACTCCCAGCCATAGGTCATTTCAAAGGCAGTATAAAGTTCTTTACCTTCGGCCTCGGCCAGCATAAATACAGGCTTGATTTGGTCCAAAGCAGCGCGAGCGGTGTTCCAGAAGTCCATCGGAACCCAACCAGCGACATCGCAACGGTAACCATCGATATTGAAATCGCGCACCCAGTATTCCATGCAAGAAATCATTTCTTTGCGCATGTCGGGGTTTTCGTAGTTGAGGTCTGCGACATCCCACCAGTCTGTGCCAATTGTTGGCTGAACTCTTCCGAGTGAATCTAGTGTGTACCAATCGCGTTTTTTTTGTTCAATCCAAAGGGCATCTGGTGAAGTATGGTTGGCCACCCAATCAATAATGACTTTCATGCCTAAATTGTGTGCGGCATCCACTAAATGTTGGAAATCTTCATGCGTACCGAACTCAGGATTGATACCGCGGTAGTCGCGCACAGCATAGTAGCTACCCAAGCTGCCTTTTCTATTAAGCTCGCCGATTGGATGGATGGGCATGAGCCATAAGATATCCACACCCATGGCTTTGAGGCGCGGCAATTGTTTTTCAAACGCGGCAAAAGTACCTTCTGGTGTAAACTGACGTATGTTTACTTCATAAATGGTAGCGTTCTGTACCCATTCAGGAGTTTTGAGTTGAGCGGTTCCAACAAAAGCAAATAGGCCAACAAAGAGCGCGAAAAATAACTTTTTCATAGTTAAACGGTTTCAGTTTTAAGGATATACTTGAGGTGGTAATCAACCAAGCCAAGAACTGGTTTTTGAATGATAGATGCAATATGAATTTGCAGTTCTGTAGCTGCTTGGAACAATTCTTTTTCGAAAATTTTAGAAAGTGAACCTACAAAATGTACTTCTGTCTCTTTGTAGTTGTCGTAGCAACAAACGTGTACTTTCATGAAATGCTTGAAGCCATTGAAAACCATTTCAGAAAAGAAAGGATGTGCTTTGTGCTTGGCGATAAATGGCATGAAAGAGGCTATAAATACGTTGGCATTGGGTTCGCGGTAAACGCGGTCCACGATTTGATCTTTGTCGAGCTGATAGGTGGCAATGAAATCGGCTTCAATTTCAGCCGGTAAATGATGATATAAAAAAGAGGAGAGCAATTGCTTTCCAAAATAACTGCCACTGCCTTCGTCGCCAAGGACATAACCAAGTGCAGGAACTTCTTCTAATAAATTTTGGCCATCGAAATAACAAGAATTGCTTCCGGTGCCAATAATGCAAGAAATACCGGGCTTTCCGTTGTAGGTTGCGTAAGCACAAGCCAATAGGTCGTGCTCTACTAAAATAGGCGAGGTTGGAAAAATGCGTCGGAGGCCTTCTTCCACAATTTGATTGAGTTCTGGACTTGAGCAACCAGCGCCGTAAAAGTAAATGCCTTTGATACCTGAGGCAAGTTGCATGATGTCAGTGTTTTTCTTCAACTCTGCTTCAATGATGTCGGCAGAATGAAAATATGGATTGAAGCCCATTGTTGAAAAAAAACTTTGGTTATTTTTGTTGTCTACTAATACCCAGTCGCTTTTGGTAGAACCACTTTCAATAATGAAATACATAGTTTGTTATAGAGTGAATGATAGCTTTGTGTCAAATTTACACTATCCAAATATATAGATAATACTTCATACGTGCAGCACAATCCTAAAAAAATCAATTCAGAACTCAATCCTAACGTATCTGTAGACTGCGTCATTTTTGGCTTTGACCTCGAACAACTTACCGTGCTACTTATTGACAGAGGTGAGATATCCTCAGCCTTTGGCCCTCGCCTCGCCCTTCCCGGCAACCTGATCTACGACAACGAAAACCTCGACATGGCCGCAGACCGCGTCTTAGACGAACTCACGGGTCTTAAAAATATTTATCTGGAGCAAGTTGGTGCATTTGGCGACCCCGACCGCATCCACAAAGAATCTGATAGAGAATGGCTCAAAAGCATTCGCGCCGAACCTGAGGCAAGGGTTATTACCGTTGCTTATTACACGTTGGTTACAATGTCTCAGTACAAACCACAAGCCTCTTCGTTTGCCAAAAATGCCGATTGGGTACCGGTCAATGAAATCAAAGAATTGGCTTTCGACCATTTTGAAATTTTACAAGCCGCCAAAGAAAAACTCAAGCAAAAAATCAAAATTCAGCCAATTGGCTTCAATTTATTGCCCGAAAAATTCACCCTGAGTCAGTTGCACCGTTTGTATGAGTCTATCCTAGACAAACCCCTAGACAAACGCAATTTCCGTCGCAAAATTCAAAAACTAGACATCCTCACCAGTCTCAGAGAAAAACAGCGCGGCGTACCACACAAACCGTCTCTGCTGTACAGGTTCAACGAAGAAAAATACCAAGAACTCACTCAAACTGGCTTCGATAACTTCGGCTTTTAAGCTGCCTTTTTTTTATTCGCATAAAAATTCGTAATTTTCTAAGGTAAAATTTACCCTACGTGTAACTTTTGCACCAAACAAATTGTTCTACTGCCAGACACAATTTTGAACCGCTACGACTACAATACCTGCGTGGACCACCACAGCGATGCGCTGTATAGGTTTTGTTTGCATTTCTTGCGAGATGTCGAACCCGCCCGCGATATTGTACAAGATTGCTTTGAAAAATTGTGGATCAACAAGAAAAGCGTCGAAGCAGATAAAGCCAAGTCATGGTTGTTTACTTGCGCCAATCACCTTATGCTCAATCAGGTGAAGCGCGACAAAGTCAAACAACAACACCTGGAATCACTCTACTGGAATAGCACTAGCAGCACCGACAACCAATTTGAGAACAAACAACTCATTCAATTGCTTGTCAAGGATTTGCCGCCATTGCAAAAAAGCATCTTGTTGCTCCGAGACCTCGAAGGCTACAATTACCAGGAAATCGGCTCCATGCTCAACTTGACCGAAGCACAGGTAAAAGTCTACCTTTTTAGAGCGAGGCTCAAAGTCAAAAAACGCGTTAAAGGACAATTTGTATTGGCTTCATGATACCGACATTAGACAACATCGATCAATGGTTTTTTGATTCCTTAGAAGGAAATCTCAGTACCGAACAGCAAGAATTGCTCGCCCAATTCATTGCCCAACACCCCGAGCTCGAACTCGAGCAAGAAGCGTGGGCCCACGCCACCTTCGAAGCCAATCCAATTACCTTCGAGCCTAAATCAGCTCTGTACCGCAAAAAACAATGGGGCTACAAACCTTTTGCAGCTGCCGCCCTACTTCTGCTTCTATTCGGTGGATCTTATTTCTACTCTACCTACACTAAAAATACCGCAACACAAACGCAGCAAGCAAAAGCCGCTACAAAAACCACGCGTCAATCTTCATCCAAAACTTTTAATTCTGCAGCATCTTTATCTTCATTGATCATTTCAGAATCCTCTGCAAATTCCAATTCTTCTGAAAATTCATCGGTAAATTCAAATTTCACTGCCAATTCCAATTTCACTGCCAATTCCAATTTTAGTATATCTGAAAGTTTGGCTGAAACTTCAACTCTACTTTCAAACCCTTTTACAACTACAGCTACTCCAAATTATACGTATCCCTCTTCAACTCCATCTACTGCAATAAATTTCAATTCTTCAACGAGTAGCACAAACATCTTACCCTTCCTTGCTCCGGCCAAAATAACGGGCTACCGCACCGATTTGCGCTTTGAATCACTTGCCGGAATTGAAACCGACCTCATTAAAGCAAAAAACAACAGCTCACCAACTTTGCAGCGTCTAAGCCAGTTTGCACAAAAAGAATTGGGCCTGAGCAACAACCAAACCTATGACCTACTTTTACCGGGCAAAAGCAATATTGACGCCAACATCAGCAGTGTAGGAACGCTTTCCCAAACGCGCTTTCAAAGCATGAGCAGCGCAAGAACTGGCACCGAAATGGCGCAAGGCATGCTCGGCCAACAAATGAGTTTGGATGGCTATGCACGCAAATTACGCGCAGGTTTTGGCATACAGGGTAACTACAAACAATTTGCAGG
>CANHBA010000002.1 GCA_947458985.1 Flavobacteriales bacterium | reverse complement strand
CCAGGTTGTCAGGTGCATATCCTTACGCCAATTGCGCCGCACAACCTCAATGTTCGTCCTGTTGTTGTTCCTGACCACATGCCAATTTCTTTGCAAGTTGAAGGCCGAGACCGGACTTATTTACTATCTTTAGATGGTCATTCGCAACACATCAAACAAGGTGAAAAGGTAACTATCACCAAAGCCGAATTCATGATCAACGTAGTCAAATTCGAAGACAACAACTTTTTAGATACCATCCGAAACAAAATGTTTTGGGGCTCAGACACCCGAAACGAAATTTAAAATTATGAAAAAAATACTTTTCCCTCTCAGCATCTTGTTTGCTGTTCAAGCGCAAGCGCAAGCCCCACAGGTCAAATCGAGAATAGACTCCGTGAGTTATTTGGCAGGTCAAAATATAGCCCAAAGCGTTCTTAAAGATTTTCCAGAAGCCAATGTCGCGCTCTTGCTACAAGGGCTCAGCGATGCCATGATGAATCGCGAAAGCTTACTTCAAGACCCTAGCAACCAGTGCGTCATGTCTTATTTTCAAGAGAAAATGCAAGCCATTGAAAGCGCCGAACAAGCCGTGAATCAAGAGGCCCTAGCTGCAGAAAAAGAAGCGGGCAGACTCAATCGCGAAAAAGGAGAGGCTTTCCTTTTGGAAAATGCCAAGAAAAAAGACATGCAAGTAACAGCTAGTGGCTTGCAATACGAAGTACTTAAAAAAGGGAGAGGTCAAAAACCTACAGCGAGCTCTACCGTTAAGGTTCACTATACCGGTACCAACATCGACGGTCAAATATTTGATAGTTCCGTAGAGCGCAAAGAACCCATCTCTTTTCCGCTCAATGCGGTTATCCCAGGTTGGACAGAAGGTGTGCAACTCATGAATGTTGGCGCAAAATACCGTTTTTACATTCCTCAAGAATTGGCTTACGGCCCGGGTTCACCAACAGAACTTATCCCGCCTTATTCTGTACTTATCTTTGAAGTAGAATTACTAGACATCGAAAAATAATCCCATGAAAAAATTACTTTTTACCTTACTTTTCTTGCCATTTACTGGCATTTTAAATGCCCAAAAAGTTGAAGAAATTCAAGATGGCATCTATGCACGTTTCACCACCAACAAAGGTATTATCGTGTGTCAACTAGAGTATCAAAAGACGCCTATGACGGTCGGTAACTTCGTAGGTTTGGCCGAGGGTAATTTCAAGGTTGGCGACAAATCCTTTTCAAAACCATTTTTTGATGGCCTGATCTTTCACCGCGTGATCGCAGATTTCATGATCCAAGGCGGAGACCCGCAAGGTACTGGCATGGGAGACCCCGGCTATAAATTTTACGATGAAATCGACCCAACGCTTAAACATGTTGGCCCTGGAATCCTTTCCATGGCTAACTCAGGAGCCAATACCAACGGCTCGCAGTTTTTCATCACACACAAAGCTACCCCATGGCTAGATGGCAAGCACACGGTTTTTGGCCATGTGGTCTCAGGGCAAGAAGTCGTGGATCTAATTGCGCAAAACGACACCATGCTCAAAGTGGAAATCATCCGCGTGGGTAAAGACGCCATTAAATGGAATGCACAAGCTGCTTTTGACCAAGTATATTTAGCCAAAAAAGCCCAAGAGACTTTGGAGCAAGCTGAGTTGGCCAAAATTGCCGCAATGTCCCAAGACGACTACAAAGCATACATGTATGCTGAAGTCATGGAGAACTATCCGAATGCGCAGCAAAGTGCAACAGGTTTGGTTTATGTCATTCTAGAAAATGGCAAAGGTAACGAGGTCAAAGAAGGTAAAAAGGTAAGCTTGCATTACACCGGAACCCTTCGTCGTGGCGGTAAAAAGTTCGATTCTTCCAAAGACCGTAATGCGCCTTTGGAATTTGAATACAAGGTTCAGCGCATGATCCCTGGCTTCGAAGAAGGAATTACCTACATCAAAGAGGGTGGAAAAATCTTGTTATTTATCCCTTACTATAATGCCTACGGCAAACAAGGCCGCCCAGGATCTATTCCGCCGTATGCCGATTTAGTTTTTGAAATCGAACTATTGCAAGTTACCGATGCGGCTCCTCATGGTGAGCACGACGGACATCAGCACTAATTCGAAAAGGCATAAGAAATGATATTGGCGCCCATCTGCAAAGCTTGGCGCCTTTTTTCTGTTGGGTCGTTGTGTACTTGTTGGTCTTCCCAACCGTCGGAAAGATCAGTTTCATAGGTGTACAAACAAACCAAACGACCTTCAATGACAATCCCAAATGCTTGTGGTCTTTTGCCGTCGTGTTCATGAATTTTTGGCAGCCCATTCGGAAAGTTATAGCGCTGTCTGAAAATGGGGTGATCGGAGGGGAGCTCGGTAAGGGTCGCTTCTGGAAATACTTTTTTAAGTTCAGAGCGTACAAAACCGTCCATACCGTAGTTGTCGTCGATGTGTAAAAAACCACCAGAAAGCAGGTAGGTGCGCAGGTTTTGGGCTTCTGCTTTGGAGAATACCACATTACCGTGTCCGGTCATGTGTAGGAGTGGATATTGAAATAAGTCGGTGCTGCCCACTTCTACATACGGTACTTCTTTAGCAATGCTCATGCCGAGTTCTGTATTGCAAAACTTAATGAGATTGGGCAAAGCCGTTGGGTTGGCGTAGTAATCACCGCCGCCATTGTATTTCAAAACAGCCATTTGATAGCTTTGCGCACTCAGGCTTAGCGCCGTTAAGAGTATTGCAGTAAGTAAGCTGATTTTTTTCACGTTCGTCGTTTAAAATAATAAATTTGGTCGGTTCCAAAAGCATGCGCGTTGGTTGGTACCCGATTCAAAACAGGTGCCTTGACGCCTTCTCCATAAAGTAAATCACCCACTAACACATATGCTTCGTCCCAAACGTTGTCAATGATAAAATATTGTAAAGTGCGGCTTCCACCTTCTACCATCACAGAATGAATGCCGCGTTTGTAGAGTTCATCTAAAATGTTTTTGGTTGCGGTTTCTTGAATTTTGATCCATTCAATATTTCCTTTTTGCTCGTTTTTTACCCTATTGAAAATAAGGGTAGGGGCATCTTCCGAAAATAAGCTGATGTCATTTTGGACTTGAAGCTGGCTGTCGATAAGAATGCGGATCGGGTTTTTACCGCTGACATCTCTTACAGTAAGCGAAGGATTGTCATTGAGAGCTGTGTGTTTACCGACCAAAATACTCATTTCCTGGCTGCGCCAATGATGTACCAAGGACCTGGACTCTTCAGAAGAAATCCAGTTGATTCCTTTTTGTGCGTCGGTACGCAGGCGGTCTAGAAAACCATCTTTGGTTTGCGCCCATTTGAGCACCACATGTGGTCTTTGTTTTTGATGGAAACAAAAAAAGCGCTTATTAAGTTGTTTGGCGGCGGCTTCTAAAATGCCAACCTCTACTTTAATTCCTGCTTTTTGCAGGCGTTCTATGCCTTTTCCGGCAACTTTCGGATTCGGATCTTTGCACGCAACAATGACTTCCGCAACTTTTTTATCGATCAGGAGGTTGCTGCATGGAGGTGTCTTGCCAAAATGTGAACAAGGTTCCAAACTGACATAAACCGTAGCGCCTTCGAGTTCGTTTTGATCTTTGACAGCCGCAATGGCCACAACTTCTGCATGTGGCCCGCCAAATTCTTGGTGGTAACCTTCGCCAATTACTTTACCGTTTTTGACAATAACACAACCTACCATTGGGTTGGGTGATACAGATCCTTGACCTAAGATAGCTAGGTCAAGACAACGTTGCATGTAGTCCTGAGGCTTCATTGAGTCAAAGTTACTGATTTAAGGTTGAAGGCTGCACCCAACGAAAGGTTAAATTGAGCCGGGCTTGTGCCAAACCCGTCATTTTTGGCAAGTGGTGTTTGTAGTGATGTTGAATAGCGCCATGCATATGCAATAAACTTCCGTTGGTCAACAAGATTTTCTGTCGAGTGCCATTGGCCAGGTGCTTGAACTCAAAACGCCTTGTTGCGCCAATACTCAAGGAGGCAATGCTCGGATTTTTACCCAAAGATTTTTCGTTGTCGGCATGCCAACCATTTGAATCTTGCCCATCTCTGTAGTAATTGATCAACAATGCGTTGTAGTATTGACCAGTTTTTTGTTCAACGCGCAACCTTAGTTCGTTGAGGTAGCTCGGAAAGCGATTGACCTCAAGTTCTTGACCTGAATAACCATAAGTTTCACCATTTAAAGCATAATAGGCCTCCAGCCTTGGTACTTTTATTTTTTTACCGAAAAGTACGATCTCGTTTTGATCGAATTTTTCAGTGCTACAGATGCGTTCAAAAAGCACTTTACCTTCTAATTCCGTTAAAAATTGTGGGTAGAAGTCAACCAAGCCATCTGTTGCAATGAGCTGAATTTGATCTGAATTTTCGAACTCGCTAAACATTCCTATTTTTGTGGTAAAAATACGATATGCACTTCATCGAAACGCTTTTTGACCTCAAAACCGGAGATTTTAGTAAAGTCATCTTTTCCTTATTGACAAATGTCATCATTGCCATCATTATTGCAGTGGTTGGTTTTTGGCTTACGGGTGTCCTGACGCGCTTGGTCAATCGTATTTTGCGAAAAAGCGATACTGACGCTGGCCTCATTTCTTTCTTGACTAGTTTTTTGTCCATGTCCTTGAAAATTATGGTGGTCATTACTGCAATTACGCAGTTGGGTGTCGAAATGACCTCTTTTCTAACCCTACTCGGTGCTGCAGGTATTGCCGTAGGTATGGCGTTTTCTGGTACGCTTTCAAACTTTGCTGGTGGCATCATGATCCTCGTGTTAAAGCCTTTTAAAGTGGGCGACGACATCAAGGCTTTAGGTGAACAAGGTGTTGTTTCTGAAATTCAAATTTTCAATACTTATTTGAAAACACCTGACAACAAAATTTTAATTTTTCCCAACGGCCCGCTTGCCAATGGCACCATCGTCAACTACACGAAAGAAACAACACGTCGCATCGAATGGACCTTGCTTTTCGATCAAGCAGCTGACATCATCCAGATTCAAGAGCTAGTTGGTACAACCCTACTGAGCGAAAAGCGTGTTTTACAAAAACCTCAGCCGATTATTGGCGTTCAGCAGCTCACAGAAGTTGGTCTTGAAATAAAAGTGCGCTGCTGGGTTAAAAATGCAGACTACGGCTTGGTTTTTCATAGTGGGCAACAAGCCATTATCGAAGCCTTGCGCTCTGCGGCAATACCTTTTGCGAAATCTTAAAGATTTTTCTTAATTTCGGAGCCTAACCCATCTTCACGTTACAAAATGTGAACCTAAATTTACGTAAGTATGCTACTCACTATTTTACTTTTGATTTTTACCGTTGTGGTTGCGCCACTCATTTGCCTCAACTTTGGCTATACGCCTAGCGAGCTGCAATACGATATCTTAGCCCAAATGTATTTACCTGTTGGCATCGTCATTGCCTATTGCTTTGTGGTCGGTGAAATCTCTCGCAATAACTCTCAAGTAGACAAACTTTGGAGTATCGTGCCCATTTATTATGTCTGGCACATGACTTTTTTAGCGCCAGAGTTGTCAGAACGCATGGTTCTCATGGCTATTTTAGTCACTATTTGGGGAGCGCGCCTCACCTTCAATTTTGCCCGACGCGGTGCTTACACCTTGCGCTTTTGGGCTGGCGAAGAAGACTACCGTTGGGAAGCATTGCGCAATCGCCCTGGTTTTAACAATAAGTTCATTTGGGGACTTTTCAATTTGTTCTTTATCTCGGCCTATCAGAACATCCTGATTTTTTCATTTACAGTGCCTATTTTAGCTACGTTATCTACGAATGCCAATCCGCAACTGAACATGATCGACTATTTACTAGCTGCACTGATGTTGTTGGCAGTAGTCATTGAATACATTGCCGACCAACAGCAATATGACTTTCAAACAGAAAAGCACCGCCGCATCAAAGCGGGTGAGCCCTTAGGTGACTACGAAGTAGGGTTTGTATCTACAGGCTTGTGGAGTATTGTGCGCCATCCTAACTACGCCATGGAGCAAAGTATTTGGGTTATTTTCTATTTGTTCAGCGTCAATGCTACGGGCCAATGGATCAACTGGACAATTGGTGGTTGTGTTTTATTGCTGATTCTTTTCAAAGGAAGCTCAGACTTCTCTGAAGAACTATCTGCCAACAAGTATTCGGCCTACAAAGATTACCAAAAACGCGTCCCGAGGTTTATTCCTGGCTTCAAATTCGGAAAGTAAGTTAACTTACTTCAGAAACTTCAATACACTAAAAGCTAAAGCAAAGAACACCACAATTTGCATGAACCATTGTGCACTACTTTTGTGCCCTTTGGATTTGAGGTAAAAGTGATTGAGGGTGCCTAGTGTGAAGCCAATAGCTAAAGCAAGTAAGAGCGGATGACGCATCTGAAATTTCTTTTGTTATGAAAGTTTCAAAAGAAAGCGAAGCTTAGATCAGGCCGAACTGTTCAAAATGGTGCGCAAAATGCTTGGTATGCAAGCGCTGCCATTGCGAATAGTTGAGCGCCCCGTAAAAAGGGTGGAGGGCTGTTCGGCTGGCTTCTTCCTCGTACCATTCTTCAAATGACAAGAAGGCATCTGTAAACTCATCAATTGCGGTTTCGAGTTCGTCGTTGCGCAAAGGTGTTTCGGGTGTCGCAAAAGATACTTGAACATCTTTAGCCATAGGCTTGTCTGTTTCTAGCCAAGCTTGCATGCGCTCAATGCGCTCAGCAGGCACTTCTAACGAAAAGTCGCCTTTGCCGACAGACATGTATAGCGCATCTGCAAGATGTTCTACCATGCGTTGAGCATTCATTTTACCCCAAGAAGGTGAGGTGTTTTTGTTGAGTTGAGCAAGTTGGGCCAACATGGCCTCGAGTTCTAATTGAAAGGAAAGAGCCATTATTTTTGACCTACGATGATGTGAAGTGAGTGTGGTACGACGCGTACATTGAGTTCGCGCATGACGGTAATTGGTTCGCCGTCGTGATGCGCAACGCCATTTGGCAAAGAAATTTTTGCATTCTTAAAAGAGATGACCTCTGCGTAGCTAGATTGATCTGAGCGGCCAGTGAAAAACTGAAAAATCATTTTGGGAATGCCAAATAGAGAAAAGGGCTTGAGCAAAAAGAGCTCTAGCTTGCCGTCGGTGGCGTCTGATTTTGGCGATACTTTAAAACCGTTGCCGAACTCAGAGGTGTTGGCAATGGTACAAAGCACGACCGGAAGTTTTTTGATTTGCCCGTTGGTGTCAATAGAGATATTCATGGGATTGTAGCGGAAGAACTCTTTGAACACATGCTTGACGTAGGTCCAGAAACCGCGTTTGTGGTCTTCGTCGAATTTTTTGGCGATAACGGCATCGAGTCCGTAACCTCCAACACCAAGGAAGGGTTGGTCATTGACCATGACGGTATCCATGATGATTTGTTGGTTGAGGTTGATGGTTTGGATCGCTTTTTTAATGTTGCGCGGAATGAACATGTGGCGCGCAAGCCCATTGCCCGAACCAATTGGAATGACAGCAAGGCTTGTATTGGTGCCGATGAGTGTGGTGCCGACTTCGTGTACCGAGCCGTCGCCGCCTACGGCGCAAACGATGTCGATGCCGAGTTGAACCGCTTCTTGTGCAATTTCAATGGCGTGACCTTTGTATTTGGTGTATTGTATTTCGAAAGTGTAGGTGTCGTGGTCTAAAAAACGACGGATAAGCGCAGGGATGTCGTCTTTGCGACGCACACCAGAAATGGGATTAATGATAAACCAAATGCGCTTTTTCATAGTTAGGACGCAGTAAGATGCGCTTTTCTCAAAATTAAACATTTTTTGGCAATACAACGGAAAGTTTTATAGACTTTAACGCCTAAATTCCAGCATTTGCGCTATTTTTAGCAACAAAAATAGTGCCATGAAGAAAAAAGCCGCCAACGATCCTATCGCTACCAACCGTCAACACCTCATCGATATATTATTGCACAAATCAGCGCTCAAACAAGATATCGCCGACGACATCGAACTCGTGTTTGCACAACTCCGTTCTCTAATCGATCAAGAATTAGCTGCGCTCAAGACTGTAATTACCGATGAGCGCGTCAGACTTTGGGTAAAAGACAGAGGCGACCACGAATTTCACGTTTACATCGGAAGCGATGTGCTGGTTTTCAATCTGCACCACAACGTTTTTCGCCTCCCTGACTCCAATCCGTTGTGGGGTACTGCCTATTTCAAAGCCCACCCAAACAATGGTTATTTTGGTACCATTCACATCTACAATTTTTTGGCGGAGTCTATGCAGCAAAATCGCCTAGACGACATGGGTAATTTAATTGCGCGCATTTTCGTCAATCACGAACGTCATTTTTTCATTGAAGGAAAAGGATCTTTGGGCGCCACCTTCAGTGACCCTCAGCACATGCTACTTTCCGAACAACTCTTGCAGTTAATTGCCCAAATGGCCTTTGCATATGCTTTGCAATTTGACCTTTACATTCCGCCTTTTGAATACATGGATAATGTGAGCGTTGGTCAGATTTTCATGATGGGTGAGCAGCTCAAACTGAAAACGGGCAAGCGTCTTGGTTTTAAAATGAGTTCTGACGACCCAGAATTTTCTTAAAAAAAATAGCAAGCGCCCTTGCGCTTCAAGAAATTCCTACTATATTTGCAATCCCAAATTCTGGGGTTTTGACATTTTGGCCCATTCGTCTAGTGGTTAGGACGCAAGGTTTTCATCCTTGAAACAGGAGTTCGATTCTCCTATGGGCTGCCAATTTTTTGGCCCATTCGTCTAGTGGTTAGGACGCAAGGTTTTCATCCTTGAAACAGGAGTTCGATTCTCCTATGGGCTGCATTTTTTAATGAGATTAATTATATAAACAGCTATGGCAAACCATAAATCATCCATCAAGCGCATTCGTTCAAATGAGTCTAAGCGCGTATTGAATAAATACCAGCACAAAACCACTCGTAACGCGATGCGTAAATTGCGTGCTACCAAAGACCGCAAAGAAGCTGAAGGTTTATTTCCTGCAGTTGTAGCAATGTTAGACAAATTGGCAAAACGCAACATCATTCACAAAAACAAAGCTGCTAACCTTAAATCTGGTTTGCAATTGCGCATCAACGCGCTCTAAGCTCCTTTTTTGTATTGAATTCGAAGGGCTACCTCTATGGGGTGGCCCTTGTTTTTTTATTATGTTTGTAACATGCGTCTGAGTTTACTGCTATTATTCGTCATTAGTTTCGTCCAAACTTCAAGGGCGCAATTATTGCTTGCTCCAGACACGCTGCGTTCTACCGATCGTGTCATAGGGCCGGCAGATTCCTTGCTGCAATTTATGGACGGATTCTCAGCACCGTTTTTTATTCGCGCTGGGCAAACTCAACCAAGTCTTTGGTCCATATTTAAGCCAGGTAGTGCGCCATTAACAAGCGCTAATTTTAGTCATAAAAACATTACCTTCAGTGCTTTGCCTCATTTGGGTTTTGCATACGGATTTGGCGCACAAGGTTCACAACGCTTGCGCCTAGATTACGAACAATTATTTGCAAAGCACACCTTATTGAATGTGCGCTATGATCGCCACCAACAAGTAGGTTTCATCAGGGCAAGCGAATTGCGTATGAGTTCATTAGAGGTTCAGCTTGCACAGTATGGCAAGCGCTATCAAATACTTGCTTCGTTTTCAAATCTGAGCAATGACCGGCAATGGTCGGGAGGCTTGGCCAATTGGTCTCAAATTGGACTGGTTTCTGCTGAACTCCTCCCCGTGGTCAAAACAACTGCCTATACCTTTCAAAATGGGTGTCAAGCCAAACTAGATGCGGCTTATTCATTAGGTTCAGATAGCCTTAGCGGTTTGAGAATCATCACTAAGAATGCTTATCAGCAACAACTTCGCCGCTACGAAGAAACCGATTCATTAGAACTTTATTATTCTCAACTCAATTTTTATACGGATTCCTGTAGAGATGTATTTGCCACCCAAATTTGGCAGCATCAAGTGGGTTTGGCTTATGTGCAAAAGAAATTCCTTTTGAGCTCTGCATTGGAATTGCGCAGGATGTTTTGGCAAGACAACCAATTTAGTTACGACACCACAGAACTCAATTTGGTCAACGAGGCCAAATACCAATTCAAAACAGGCTTATTGAAGCACAATAGCACCGTCAATTTTGTGGGCGCTGGGGGCGGTATACATGCCAACACCTGTTTTGAGTCAAAATTACCTTTTGGAAAACTCCAGTTTCAGCACCTCTTTTTGCGCGCTTGGCCTGAGTTAATGCAAAGAACATATTTTAGCAATTTGACGAGTTATCAAGTAGTTCAGCCACAACTGCAACAAAGCATGTTGCTAGATGCCAAATACACTGCCCAACTTGGTCCAATTGAAACCCGTTTCTCAATGGCATACATGCGCAATCAGAAGGTATATCGCTTTAACAGTCAACTGATGAATTGGCAACTTGTTGGACCGCAAAGTGCGTATCAAGCCACACTTGATTTGGTATACAAGACCAAAGGATGGCGTTTTTCTGCGCAAACAGCTTACACCAATTGGCAGTTGTCAGACCAAAATATATTGCCACCACTAACTTCTGAGCTGCATGTGCAATGGGGTGGAGGCGTATTGAAGAACAAACAATTGAAGTTAGTTGCTGGCGCAGCCGTGCAGGCTATGTATGGCGGTTCATTTTCACGAATGTCTTATTTGCCATATTTAGAAACGCTGGATTGGCAAGTGTACGGCAATCCAGCGCTCTATCCTGTTGAGCGCATCTTGAATGCAAAAGCTGAACTTCTTCTAGAGGTAAAAACCTTTCGCTTTTTTGTCCAAGCGACTAATATGCTTGGTTTTGTAGATCCAAGTGCGAGTTTGTTCCAAGGCATTCCATATCCGAGTATGCAAATCAGGATAGGCCTCACTTGGGACTTCTGGAATTAAGCCCTCTCTAAAATAAAATTGAAGGAATGAAGTGCTTAGTGTGCAAGTACTTCTGCCATTTTGGCGCCAATTTGCGCTGGAGAATCTACCACGTGAATACCACATTCGCGCATGATGCGTTTTTTAGCTTCAGCGGTGTCGTCGGCACCGCCAACGATGGCACCAGCGTGGCCCATTGTGCGGCCTTTTGGAGCTGTTTCGCCTGCAATAAACCCAACTACCGGCTTGGTTCCATTTTCTTTGATCCAGCGAGCTGCAATAGCTTCTAAGTTACCTCCGATTTCGCCAATCATGACAATTCCTTCGGTTTCTGGGTCGTTCATGAGGAGCTCAACGGCTTCACGAGTAGTGGTTCCGATAATTGGATCTCCACCGATACCGATTGCGGTAGTGATGCCCATTCCGGCTTTCGCTACTTGGTCAGCGGCTTCATAGGTGAGCGTACCAGATTTAGATACGATGCCGATTTTTCCCTTTTTGAAGACAAAACCTGGCATGATACCTACTTTTGCTTCACCTGCGGTGATGACACCTGGGCAGTTAGGACCAATTAAACGTGTGTCGAATGCTTTGATGTATTCTTTTGCGGTAACCATGTCGTTGACAGGAATACCTTCTGTGATGCAGACAATCACTTTAATGCCAGCTTGAGCAGCTTCCATTATGGCATCGGCAGCAAAGGCAGGCGGTACAAAAATAATAGAGGTGTCGGCTCCGGTTTGTGCAACTGCATCTGAAACGGTATTAAATACAGGGCGCTCTAAATGAGAAGTTCCACCTTTTCCTGGTGTAACACCACCAACCACGTTTGTGCCAAATTCGATCATTTGGGTGGCGTGAAAGGTGCCTTCGCTACCTGTAAAACCTTGTACAATTACTTTGGAGTTTTTATTTACCAATACACTCATAATATCTTGTTTTTTTGCGTGTCAAAAATAAGCATTTATTTGGCATCTATGACCTTCATTTTAAAATAGAGGATTTTATCTTTGCCAATTTTGTCGGTACCGCCCTGACCATAACCAAGTTGCGGTGGAACAATACAGCGCAATTGGCTTCCTACAGGAAGGCTATAAAGGGCCTCTTGCCAACCTTTGATGAGGCCGTTGAGTGGCAAGCCTATCGCTGGATCTTGCATTTCAATTATTTTTCCGGATAGCAATTTAAGGGTGTAACTCACCCACACGCTATCTTGAACTTGAATAGGTCGGCCAGAACCAAGGGAATCAATTTTTAAATAGAGTCCGCTACCAGTGGGTTTGAGGTTTAAATTGTATTTTTTGTTGTAGGCCTGGATCTTGGTTTCAAATTTAGAAAGTTCGGTTTTTGAATACCCACAGGCACTGAGTATGCCAATCAGAAGGAGAATTGAAAAAAAAGGCCTCATATTTTTTCTAAAACAGCTAAATAGTTTTCTTCAATGGTATAAGCGCGTCGGCATTTGAATCCGCAGGCGGTGGCGTGTTCGTGTAGGGTATCGTAGTCTACGTACAACCATTCGAATTCGGGGCCGCTGATTTTTTTGTATTGCATCTGGAACTTGAAGTTACCGTAGTAAGCCGAGTTTAAATCGAGCCAGTAACCGCCGTCTTCATCTTCATAGAGGTATTTAACATCTGTGGAATCTGCAATAAAGCGTCCGCCGGGTAAGAGAAGCGCATGAATTTTTTTGAGAAAATCTGTCAGATTTGCCAAGTTTTTTGCCAAACCTATGCCGTTCATAAGGGATAAAATGGTGTCGTACTGTGCTTGATTTGGAAGTGCATAAAAATCTACTTTTTGTGCACTGATACCATTTTGCGACATATAGGCAACTGCACCGGCAGAAACATCGATGGCACTCACTTTGTGCCCGCGGTCTTGTAAGGCGATGGCATGTACACCTGCGCCTGCGCCGATGTCTAATACGTGTCCACGACAAAGATCGAGTGCAGTCAATTCTAGCTCTGGCATTTCGGCTTCATTGCGGAAAAGGACTTCTATCGGAATGATGTCGTCGTCGCAGAGGTCGGAACTCACAATGATATCGAAAGGTTTTTTGAATTGCGCGTAATCTAAAATGGCTTGGCCAATTGGATCACCTATTTCTGAGTTGGTCTTAGTATTCATATTCGCTGTAATCATTGAGGTCGTCGTCGGCGTAGTCGTCGTCGTAATCTTGGAAGCCAAATTCGTCGTCGTCGTCGTCAGAGGCGGTATCTGCAATTTGGTTTTCAGGACCAAATAAATTTTCGTCTAGCATTGATTTGGTGCTTTCCTGCGGAGCATTTCCGATTGCAAGCGCCATGATTGGGGCTTCAGGGGCTTCTTTTTCATAGGCGATGAGTTCAATCAAGAAGATCCACATGCGCATGAAGTCATAGACTAAGATAAAGCGTTGGTCTGGCTCCGATAAGAAATCTTGAATGCGCGCTTGTTTCATGACTGATGCGGGCTCGTCGATAGCGTCGTCGTCGTAGGACATATCGAGTAAAGAGAGTTCGTGGCCTTTGTCCCAGCTGTCGTTGGAGACATAAAAACTAGCCATTTGGTCGCCTTTAAATCCGAAAGCGGACATGATGGCGTGGTAAAAGGTTTCAAAATCAGCTTCATTGGAAATGATGATATCTCTGAAGACTTCCTCATTTTTGTCGCTGTCGAGTAATACGCGAAATTTTAAACCGGGCATGTGTTGGGATTTACGATAAAGATAAGGATTATTCAGGCTTTGGTGGTGTTACCACAGCTATTAAACCAAGTTCTGCACCAAAACGCAACATTTCTGCATGTGCTTCGGTGTAGTCGTTGGCGATGTGCCCTTCTAATATGGCATCTTTGATATGTGATTTAATGGTGCCAATTGCTGAGCATGGCCCAATTTGAAAGGTATCCATAATGAGTTGCCCGCTCACTGGAGGCTGAAAATTTCGGACGCGGTCTTTTTCTTCGACGAGTTTGAGTTTTTCGGAAACAAGCTCGAAATTTTGTTTGTAGCGCTTGACTTTGAATTCGTTTTTACTGGTGATGTCTGCATTGCAGAGCAACATGAGGTCTTCGATGTCGTCGCCCGCTTCGTGGAGTAATCTTCTGATGGCAGCGTCGGTAACAGAGCCTTTCACCAGTGCAATTGGCCTCAAGTGGAGCTTAACCAATTTCTGAACATATTTCATTTGGTGGTCGAGTGGAAGACGTAGGCGTTTAAAAAGACGCGGCACCATTTTGGCTCCGAGTTCTTCATGACCGTGAAAAGTCCAGCCGACTTCAGGATCGAAGCGCTTGGTTGGTGCTTTTGCGATATCGTGGAGAATAGCAGCCCAGCGCAACCAAAGATTGTCGGTGTGTTGTGCTAAATTGTCCAGGACTTCAAGGGTGTGTAGAAAATTATCTTTGTGCGCTTTGCCGTCGCGGGTTTCGATTCCTTGAAGCGCGATGAGTTCTGAAAAGAAATGTGCTAAGAGCCCGGTGGCTTGCATGAGTTTGAAGCCCCTTGAGGGTTGCTTGGTAAGAATGATTTTGTTGAGTTCGTCAGTGATGCGCTCCTGCGAGAGAATTTGAAGTCGGTCTGCGTTGGATTTCATGGCCTCTAGGCAAGGAGCAGTGATTTGGAAATCGAAGCGCGTGGCAAAGCGAATGGCGCGTAGCATTCGAAGTGGATCATCGCTGAAGGTGATGTTGGGCTCAAGAGGAGTTCTGATGATGCCATTTTGAAGGTCGGCTTGGCCATTGAACGGATCGATGAGCTGTCCGAGTGTTTCTTGTCTGAGGCTTATAGCCATCGAATTGATGGTGAAATCTCGGCGGTTTTGGTCGTCTTGAAGGGAGCCAGCAGACGTGCTGGGCTTGCGCGACTCCGGGCTGTAAGATTCTTTGCGTGCACCGACAAATTCGATGTCGAGGTCTTTGTATTTGAAGTGTGCAGTTCCAAAATTCTTAAAAATGCTCACTTTTTTAACCCTTAGTATTTCTGCAGTAGCGCGGGCTAATTCTGGGCCATCGCCCAATATAAGGATGTCGATGTCTTTACTGGGGCGGTCCATAAGGAGGTCGCGTACCCAACCACCAATGACATATACGTCGAGCTGGTGCGCAGTTGCGTACTGGGATAAGACCTTAAATACGGGGTGTTTGAGTTGACTTGCGTAAGAAACATCCATGGGGCGCAAAGTTAAGCGTAATCGCTGAATTTTGAACCCAGAAAAATTTAGAAATCGTCTTCGTCTTCGTCTTCGTCGTCGAAATCGTCTTCGTCAGGCCTTTTGTAATTGAGCAAATCGTCGTCGAGGTCGTCTTCGTCGTCATCAAAAAACCGTGGATTCTTGCCGCTTTTTTTGTAGGCATCCATTTTTGGTTTTTTGTTGCGATTGTCGTCTTCTGCCTTGCGGTCTTTTTCTTTGGCTTTTTTGCGTGGTTCAACTTTTGGAAGCACAAACGAAGAAGAAGCACTGCTGTCCAAGCTGTCATTGGAACGCGTTTCTGTGCGCGCAGCAGATGGGTCTGTTGTTCTTGTTGGGCTGGTGTTTTCCCTTGGTGGGTAAGGGGGCCTTGGGTTTGGTCGGTTGTCGGTGCGTTGTTCGGCTTCTTTCACAGCCAATGCACGACCATTAATGACATGACCATCTAATGCTTCTATGGCGCGCAACGCTTCGGGGCGATCTGCCATTTCAACAAAGGCAAAACCTCTTGGCTTACCAGTTTCACGATCCGTGGCTACGGTGGCTTTTAAAACCGTTCCGTAGTTTTCAAAAAGTTGGCGCAACTCCTGATTGCTGACACCAAAATCAAGTTTTGCAACAAAAATACTTGTCATAATGAAATTTAAACAACACAGATTTAGGTAAATACTTATCGTTCTTGCTCCGAAATTAGAATAAAAATGAAAAACTGCCTACTTTTTGAAAAAAAAATATTCAATGAATCACATTAAGTGTTCGCAAGGGCCTTGCTAGAAAAGAATTATATTTGCAATATGCGATTGGTCCGTCAAATTCCACACGAGCATTTTTTAGTCTCGCTTCATCAGTACAACGACAAATATATGCTCAGCATCACACTAGACGACTACGAACAACATTTCAAAGTTCCCGTAGCCAATATTGCTGATATCCAACAACTTGAACAATATTTAAGCCCAGCCTTTTATTCCGCATGCTTACAAGATTTTATCCGCATGCGCGAACGCTGGCTACAACTTTTAAAACCCTTGCACCATGACTAAATCTTTGTTTTCACTCCTTCTTTTGTGCATTATTACGGCTTGTTCGTCACCTGAACCCGAAAAGAAAGACTCCACTCCAAAAGTTCCTACAACGCGTTTAGATGGGCTCAAAATCGCTTATTATGCAAACGACAGCGTCAAGAAATACTTTGATTATTTCAAGCGCGAAGAAGCTACTGCAGAAAAAATTCAAAAGCGCTTTGAGACGGAACTCAAAAAACGCAATAAGGTTTACGAAGATTATATCATTAAAAAAGATCAAGAAGCCCGTTCTGGCTTGTTGTCGCAAAACGAAATTGCAATGGTTCAGCAAAAGGCACAGCAAATGCAAAATGAATTAATGCAATACCAGCAAACCGAAGGGCAGCGCATAGAAGAACAAACCATGAAATCTTTAGAGGCGATCAATAAAAAAGTAGAATTGTGGGGCAAAAAATACTGTGAGAAACACCACATCGACCTGCTCCTTATCCAAGGGCAAGGAGGTCAAATCAATTACATCAATAAAGAAATGGATGTCACCAAAGCATTTATTAACTTCTTGAATGAAAATCAAAGTCAGATCGAAAAAGAACTTTAATTCAGATGCGTCCCAATCCAAATTTACAACATGAAAATGTTGCCGAATATTTACTCTATATTTTTCAAATAGAAGCACTTGTTCGCACCATCGACCTCGATATCACTCGCTTAGAAAACGAGCTTTTAGCACCGGCTTTTCCGGACCCCACTCAGCTGCAACATCAGCTTTCTTGGTATAACGAAATTGTCCTAGAAATGCGCCAGCGTGGCCTTCAAAAAGAAGGGCACCTCGATCAAGTGGAGGAAATTCTACTCGAATTGATTTATTTGCACAACACCCTGCTCACCATTCTCAACGACGAAAAGTACAAAGGGCTCTGCGACCAAGCAACCGAAGCACTTCAGGCCTTTAAAACGAAGTCAAACATGGCCAACCGACACGACATCGAAGGACTCTTACACGCCATGTTCATGAAGTTGCAACTCAAAATGAAAAAACAAGAGATCAGTCCGGAAACTGAAGAGGCTTTTGATTTGTTTCGCATTCAACTGGCTTATCTATCCAAAAACTACCAGCGCATGAAAGCTGGCGAGCTCAATTTTATACAAAATTAAGTGGAGGCACTTAATTGTGCTTCGGAAAGTGCTCCATTGCAAGGAGCTGTTTCTCCTTGACATCAATTCCGTACACCAGATGCGTATCGCCATTGCTTAAGATCAGGCAATTGGCGCCAAGTTTTTGTTGATACGTAGAAATCTGCATGAAAACTTCATGGGTGAGTTTTATTTCTGGGGCTTTGCATTCCACCAATACATCGGGCTGAAATGCTGCGTTGTAAATAACGATATCCCAGCGCCGCGTAAACCCGTCGTACTGAATTTGTTTTTCTACGGCTATTTTTTCAAGTGGATAACCCTGGTTCAGGTGCAAAAAGGCAATCAGGTGCTGCCTGACCCATTCTTCTGGCGTCAGGATAATTTGTTTTTTACGAACTAAGCAATTGACATAGACACGTCCCGCACGGCTGCTTAATTTCAATGGAGCCTTTGGCAAATTTAAGGGACGCAGAAGTGACATCAGATGCCGGGTAGAATGAGGTGAATGTCTTTGTATTTGAGGTCGAAAACCTTTCCTAATACTTCATTGGTGAGTATCCCTCTGAACATATACACGCCATTTCGGAAACCAGGATGGCTGCGAATGAGGTCTGGAACTCCTCCGCGTTCACCCATTTCCAAAAGCAAAGGAGAAAGTGTGTTGGAAAGCGCAAAAGAGGCGGTTCTCGAGACCCTAGAAGCAATATTGGGTACGCAATAGTGTGTTACTTCGTGCTTGACGAACGTGGGTTCGCTGTGGTTGGTGATGCGCGATGTTTCAATGCAACCTCCTTGATCAATACTGACGTCGAGCACAACTGAGCCTGGTTTCATTTGAGAGATCATTTCTTCTGTCACCACACAAGGCGTTCTGCCAATTGTGGAACGCAAGGCACCAATAACGACATCGGCTCTTTTGACAGCTTTGGCCAATACTTTGGGCTGTAAAACAGAGGTGTAAACGCGTTGCCCGAGGTCGTTTTGAAGGCGTCTGAGTCTGGACAACGAGTTGTCAAAAATTTTGACTGATGCGCCTAAGCCTAAGGCTGCACGGGTGGCAAATTCTCCAACGGTACCGGCACCAAGCACCACAATTTCAGTTGGTTGAACACCTGCAATTCCGCCGAGCATGAGTCCTTTACCTTCTGAAAATGAAGAAAGGAGCTCACCTGCAACCAGTACGGATGTTGTTCCGGCGATTTCGCTCATGGTCCGCACAATGGAAAAAACACCTTCTTCGTCGCGGATGTAGTCCCAGGCGATGGCTGTTATTTTTTTAGCACTAAGTTGCTGTAAGATTTCTTTAGGTTGTGTAGCTAATTGCAGTGCAGATATAAAAGTTTGATTGCCTGGCATGTAGGCAATTTCTTCCTCTGATGGGGGCGCTACCTTTAAAATGATATCTGATTGATAAATTGCCTTGCGGTCATAAATGATTTGTGCACCTGCCTCGCTGTATTCGTTGTCGGTGAAATGTGCGCCTTCGCCGGCGTTGGTTTCGAGTAGTACCTGATGCCCATTGGCCACCAATAAGCTTACTGCTTCTGGCACTAAAGCAACTCTTCTTTCTTGAAAAGAGGTTTCTTTTGGAATGCCAATCAGGAGATTCCCTTTTTTGCGACGGACTTCAAGTAAATCCTCTTTGGGTAAGAGTGCACCTTGTTGGATTAACGTTTTGAGCAAATGTGGATCAGTAGTCATAGTGCAGCGTGATTTCTCGACTTAGGTCAGATTCAATACGAATATACAGTCTAAAGTGGGGTTTTGGAAGAATTGTTTCGATTTTTTGCGGCCATTCTATGAAAAAATAAGCTTTGGAATCTAGGAGTTCTTCCAAACCTAAGTTCAGGAGTTCATTTTCATTTTCAATGCGATAGCAGTCTAGGTGATATATTGGACCCTTCGATGGACTCTCATAAGCTTGAACAATTGCGAAGGTTGGCGAACCTTCAAAATGTCCGATTTCTGCTTCTTGTAGAAGTGCGCACACTAAGGTAGTTTTGCCGCTGCCCATTTCGGCATCTAGCGCAACTAAATGGTGTTGGGGAAGTGAGGTCCAAATTTCTTTGGCTATTGAATGGAGATCTTCTAGCCTAATGTTTGTCCAAGATCTTATGATTTCAGTCGGCATTGTAAGGTAAAACTTGGTGGTCAGACCATTGTAAAAGCTCGAGTTGTTGGTTGTCGAAGCGGGCAAAAGTTTGGTATTTTATCCAATCGCCGGTATTGACATAAAGCGCTTGTTGGTTGGGTAGGTAGAGCGGCAAGTGGCGATGTCCAAAAAGATAGTAGTCGTGGTGTTGCTTTTGTTCCATTTGCTGCACATAGGCATAGAGCCATTCTTCATTCGGGCCATTGTAAATAGCGTCTTTTGCGCCGCCATTGGCACGGCTTCTTCTCGATAGCAAACTGGCTAACTGTATGCCAAAATTTGGATGCAAACGTGCAAAAAGCCACTGGCAAAGCGTGCTTCTAAAAAATTGCTTCAGGAACTTGTATTTGTAATCACCCGGGCCTAGACCGTCGCCGTGGTGAAGATAAAATTGTTTGCCGGCGTGTTCAAAAGTGTATTCGTTGCTATGGATGCGCATGCCGAGCTCTTTTTCGAAGTAGTCAAATACCCACATATCGTGGTTCCCTTTAAAAAAGTGTATTTCAATGCCTGCGTCTGTAAGTTCTGCTAATTTGCCCAAAAGACGGGTATAGCCTTTAGGCACAACAGTTTTGTATTCGTACCAAAAATCAAATACATCGCCAAGTAAAAAAATAGCTTTTGCATTAGGGCGAATATGGTCGAGCCAAGCAATAAAAGCTTTTTCCCTTGCGGCACTATTGACCGCGTTTGGCGCCCCTAAATGTAAATCAGAGGCAAAGTAGAGGTATTTACCATCGAGGGCCATCAAAAACCAAAAATTTGCTGCAGTGTTTGCTCGAGGGCGGCACCTCTTAAATTCGTTGCAATGACGCGGCCTTCTTTGTCAAGCAAAATGGTAAAGGGAATCGAATTGACGCCGTATTGTTGTGCCACTTTACTTTTCCAGCCACCGAGGTCACTGACGTGGTTGGGCCAACTGAGTTGGTCTGCAGCAATTGCGGCCAACCATTTGTCTTTGTTGGAGTCAAGAGAAACACTCATGACGGTGAAGCCTGCATCTTTATATTTTTGGTAGTTCTTGACCACATTTGGGTTTTCTGCCCTGCAAGGGCCACACCAAGAAGCCCAGAAGTCTAGCAAAACAACTTGCCCTTGGAGGTCTGATAATTTCATTTTCTTCTTGCCATCGGTGCGCAATTCTTCGAAATCAGGCACCAATTTGCCACGAGCAAAAGGGTTAGCGGCATCTTTTGCTTGCTTGGTTGCTAAATAATTATTGTAGAGATTTTGCACAATAGCACTCTGATTGAAGCTTTGGTAGAGCGGAACAATTAATTTTTCGTAAGATTCAAAATCTTGATCAATCTGGATGCCGCTGAGCGGTAAAATGAGCGCAGCTGAGTTGGAATACATGCCGACAAAACTTTGCAATGCAGTCTGAAATTGACTGTATTCTTGGGTCATGTAAGCATTGATTTGCGCTTCTTTGGTGGCATCTAGCTTGATGGCATTTAGGGCGGAGTCAGCTTTGGCCCGCCAATTTGAATTCAAAACTACGTATTCGTGCATTTGTCTGGATTCTTCCGCATTGACAAAGTTGCAGAATTGCAGTAAATTTCGGCCATCTCCGAAGATTTGAATGGGTGTGGAGTCTCGGATTACAAGGTTGAGGTTGTTTTGGCCAACGCGCAAAATATAGTAGTCGGGCCCAGCAAGTATGCCTTTGAGTTCAAAATTACCTTTTGCACTTATGGGGCTTGCGTAATAATTTTTGAAAGTACTGCCAAATTGCTGTGATAGGTATACGGAATCTACGCCACTCGAAAATATTTGCCCACTCACTTTAAATGGTTGGCCTTGACCCAAACAAAACAAAGGAAACAGTAAAAAGAAGGTAAAGCGTAGTTTCATGTTATCGAAAGATTTGAGCCAGTTTATCTTGTAATTTTTGACCGCGGAGGTTGGTGCCGATGATTTTTCCTTCTGGATTCAGAAGAACAGTATACGGAATGCCATCAAATTGATACAATTGAGGGAGTTGCGATTTCCAACCTAATTGTTCGTTGACTTGGTCTGGCCAAGGCATGCCAAATGTTTTGATGCCTTTTAGCCACTCGTTTTTGTCTTCGTCAAGTGACACACTAAAAATGGTAAAGCCCTTATTCTTGTATTTGTTATAAGCGGCAATAACATTTGGCATTTCGCTTTTGCAAGGCCCACACCACGACGCCCAGAAGTCTATCAGGACATACTTTCCTTTTAAAGAACTTAAGGAACGCGTTTTGCCAGTAGGGTCGGGAAGCGTAATTTCTGGAGCAGCCATGCTGCCGTTTGTCATTTGGGTGTAAGCAAAAAACGCGTCTTCAATTTGCGCATATTGTGCTTGCATGTTTTCACTTGTTTTTTGCCCTGCATAATACTTGGCATAGGCCTGACTCAGTTTTTCTAAAGTTTGAAGATGCGCAGCATTCCAATCTTCGAAGCCAGTTGTGGGCAGCAAATTCATGCTGAGCAGAATATTCAATGGACTGCTGAGGTCTTGTAAGATAGCAGCTGAACAGAAATTTTCATATGTAGCTTTAGCATTTTGATAGCCTGCATTGATTTGTTCTTGCGTCAAACCCTGTGTGTTTTGTTGTAGGGTTTGTTGGGTTGTTTCAAAAATGGTTGTGGCCTTCATGAGTTTGGCGAAAGTAGGTGCCCAGCTCACGCCTTTGATGCCAGGTTGAGAACTGTAATTTTGAAGGTTGCAATTCAAAGTAAGTTCGTCTTTGGGTTGCAAAGGAAGCCAAAGCGTGCTGCCGTTTAAATCGGAGATGCGCAGGTTGTAGATGCCAAGGCCAGGTACATTTGCTGGCAGCTCAAAACTGCCATCTTCGGCAATTTCGGTTTGAGCAACTGAAATGACACCGCGGTCGCTTGGTGCTTCTAAAAAAAGCTGCAAGCCACCAGCACCTGTAATTTGACCTTTAATCAAAAGATTTTCTTCGAGTCCGTTTTTTTCGAGCTCGCTGCGCGATACCCACCAAATGGCGCCTAGTATGACGAGCAATACGGCTGCTGTTAAACCAATTTGACGGCGGGTCCAGGCTTGTTTTTTCATTAGGCTTCTAGTTTTTGACGCAAGATAGCATTGGAGGCCTTTGGATCAGCTTTGCCACCAGAAACTTTCATGAGTTGCCCCATAAAGAAGCCAATCAGTTGTTTTTCGCCGTTGCGGTAGCGTTCAACCTCTGCGGAATTTTGTTCGATGACCTGAGCGATGAAGCCTTCAATGACAGAACTATCCGAACTTTGGATCAGATTGAGTCTTTCTGCAATTTCTAAAGGCGTTTCTGTGCTTTCAAATAGCGCTGGAAACAATCTTTGGGCCGCAATAGAATTCGAGATTTTGCCTTGATCGATCAGTTCAATTAGGGCTGCAATACGTTGGGCTCCGATAGGGAAGGTAGAGATATCAATTCCTTGCTCATTGAGGTAGGATTTGATGTCGCCCATGAGCCAATTGGCTGCAGCTTTGTAGTTTTTGGTAAAACCAATGAGCGCTTCGTAATACAACGCGAGTCCTTTTTGATCGGTGATGTTGTAGGCGTCGTAATCGCTAAGGCCGTAGATTTGGGTATAGCGTTCAAAAAGTGCGTGCGGAAGCGCAGGCATATCTTCGGAAATAGCTGCAATTTGCGCTGTAGTGACTGTAATTGGAGGGAGGTCGGGTTCAGGGAAATAACGGTAATCGTTGGCCGCCTCTTTGGTACGCATGGAAATAGTAATGCCCTTTAATGCATCGAAAGCACGTGTTTCTTGCGTCAGTGCTTCGCCGTTTTCTAAAGCTTCAATTTGACGTGTGATTTCAAATTCAATTGCGCGTTGCACATTTCGAATAGAGTTCATGTTCTTGACCTCTACTTTGGTGCCGAAATCTTTGGCTCCGACGAGGCGTACTGAAACGTTGGCGTCGCAGCGCATGGATCCTTCCTCCATATTTCCATCGCAGATATCGAGGTAGCGCAGTAGTTTGCGTACCTCCGTGAGGTAGTTGTAAGCTTCCGAAGAAGAGCGGAGGTCTGGTTCTGATACAATTTCTAAAAGTGGGGTGCCAGCGCGGTTGAGGTCGACGAGTGTATCGTATACGTCAACGTCATGGATGCTTTTACCTGCATCTTCTTCCATGTGAATACGCGTGATGCCGATAGATTTCTGAGCGCCGTCTTCGGTGCGAATCAGGATTTGCCCACCTGTACAAATAGGGGTGGTATCTTGGGTAATTTGGTAACCTTTTGGAAGATCGGGGTAGAAATAGTTTTTGCGCGCAAAGTGCTGTTGCGGTGCAATTTCACAACCGCAGGCAATGCCGAGTCGAATGGCAAAATCTATGGTTTTGCGGTTCATGACAGGTAAGGTGCCTGGGTGCCCGAGCGTAATAGCACTAATGTTTGTATTTGGCGCTGATCCGTACGAATTGAGATCCGATGAATAAGCTTTGGTGTGCGTCAGTAATTGCGCATGGACCTCGAGTCCGATGACGACCTCATAGCGATCTCTAAGCGTTTGTTCCATTTTGGGTTGGTTTAGATGCTAGAAATGAGTTCTTTCATGATTTGAGTCATTTTTGGCTCTTGACGACTAGCTACTTCAATGACGTCTTGTACACTTACCTTTTTGATTTTTCCTGGAACACCTAAGTCGGTAATGATAGAGATAGCAAAACACGGAATGCTCATGTGGCGCGCCACAATGACCTCTGGTACCGTAGACATCCCAACGGCATCGGCGCCAATAGTGCGTACGTATTTGTATTCGGATGGCGTTTCGAGGGTTGGGCCGGTGAGGCCAGCATAACAACCAACAGCTACGCGAATACCGAGCTCTTTGGCAATGGAGCAAGCTTTGTCGATCATTTCTTGGTCGTAAGGATCGCTCATGTCTGGGAAGCGCGGCCCGAGTTCGTCGATGTTTTTGCCGATGAGCGGGTTGCCAGGAAAAAGATTGATGTGGTCGTTCATGACCATGATTTCACCCACTTCAAAATCTGGATTGACACCGCCCGAGGCGTTGCTCACAAAAAGGCGTTCTATGCCTAAAAGTTTCATGACGCGAACCGGAAAGGTGACTTGTTGAAGCGTGTATCCTTCGTAATAGTGAAAACGACCCTGCATGGCTACAACGTTTTTGCCGCCAATTCGACCAAAAATCAATTTGCCTGAATGACTCTCTACGGTAGACACAGGGAAGTGCGGGATATCTTGGTAATTGATTTCGTCGATGATTTCAATTTCTTTCACTAAACCTCCGAGGCCTGTGCCTAAAATGATTCCAATTGTAGGTTGGACATTTGTTTTGCTTTGGATGTAGGCGGTACTTTCTTTAATTTGAGACAACATAAGCGCTGATAAATTGATTAAATGCATTTTGATCCGACCATTCGAGCTCAAAAGTCAGTAAATACCATGGGTATTTTTGGAGGTCTTTTGGGCTCAACAAAGACTGAATTTTAACCCAATCTTTGGCGGTTGTAACAATTGCGGTGTTTGCTGTTGCAAAGGTATCAAAAAAATGATGAATTTCTTCCAAGTTAGCAGCCGTATAGACGTGGTGATCGGAATAGGATTTGTGCCTAATTTGAATGTCTGACGCAAAAGCTTCGTTCAGTTGCTCTGGCAGTGCGATGCCGCTCACTATTAAAACTTCCCGAACCTCATGAATAATTTTACCTAATGGTTGAAGGGCTCGATAGGTATAGCGCGAGAAAAATACCGGAATTGGCCACTTTTGAAATTGTTTGGCATACAGCGCAGCGTCGAAAGTATCAAATTTTGGACATTTGGTAATGACAATTGCATCGGCTCTGTTCAGTCCACTCATGGGTTCGCGGAGCCTTCCTGCGGGCAGTAGCGAATCTTGCTGCATAGGCTGGTCGAACACAGAAAGCACAATGTTTAGTCCGGCTTTGACCTGTCGGTGTTGAAAGGCATCGTCCAGTAAAATAAGGGAGTCAGGTTTTTTCGATCTGAGCTGTTGAATGCCATAAGCACGGTTTTCACAAACGGCAAATTGGGCTTTGTTTTGATACTGCTCATAAAGCATTTTGGATTCGTCACCAACTTGGGATGCAGTAGAAGTTTTAGTGAGTTCGAGGTATCCAGATGTGTTTCTACCATAGCCTCGACTTAAAACTTGTATGGGTAATAGATCACAAAGAAGTTCGATGAAGTAGGCAACGTGTGGCGATTTGCCTGTTCCACCAACCGCGAGGTTGCCCACGCAAATTGATTTGCCTTCGATGGGTTGTGTCTTGAAAAGCTGTAGGTCAAAACAGCGGTTGCGCAACCAAATGACAGCCCCATAAAGGAGCGCAATAGGGTAGAGCGCTAACCGGCGCATGTTATTGTACGTGGTAGTCAGAAAATTCTTGTTCGTCTGCAAAGTAGTAGATCCGAACCATTGCAGTGTCGTTTAGGAAGTCAATTTTGCCGACTTCAACACGGTTGATAGTAAGACCTGTACGTTTTTCGAGGTCAGCTTTGAGTAAATCTTGGTTCTCGGGCTTGATGAGGTCTATGCGCTCGTAGTTGATGGTCTTGCGCGTTTCGTGCTTCATTAACCACACATTTTCTAAGAGGTAGGTTAATAACACGACAGTTACGTTGATGACGCCGACTTCAGAAATACTGAGTTCGTTGGATGCTAATGCATTGACTACACTGATGCCAATGATCATAAAGAGATAGGTCATTTCTTTGATTTCAATGGCGTCTGTACGGTAGCGAATGATGCCGAAAATAGCGAATAAACCTAAGCCCATTCCGGTGTCAATGTCCATTTGCATGAGGCCAAAGCACAAGAAAAAAGTGATGGTTCCAATTAAGTAATACGTAAAAAGGTAGTCCTTGCGACGCGTTTTGGTATAGTATAACACCCTGATGAGTATGGTCAGGAAGAAAAGATTGATGCCGAGTCGGATGAGCAGACCGTAGAAGTCCTCGCTGAACCAGGTAATGCTGTTTGGGGTAATAGCTTTTTTAAGTGGAAGTAGGAATAAGAGATCAGTTAGCATGGTTGATTTTATTTAAAAAGAGAAGCTTCTTTTTGAAGCGATTGAATTTGAGTACTTCTTCACCGTAGATTTCGACACTGCCAATGCAATATTTGGAAAGGCGATAGGGTCTGATCCGCTCTTTTTTCATGAGTTTGTAAAAAGGCGAGTTGCGGTCTAGGGATTCTTGTTTGAGTTCGGCAATGACGAGTTGGGCAAAATCGCGCTTGACCTCTCCCATATGAAAATGGATGTTGAAGTCAAGGGTGAGCCGTTCTTTACTGGTTTTAGAAACGAGTGTAATGCGTTGAAAAGCATTCCACATGGTAGGAACGAGTTGCGCATCTTCGTTGAGTTGCCTGCGTAGAAAGTCGCGTTCTTTTTCGTCCTGAAGCTCGTTGAAATCATGGGTCAGGATGCGGCGTTTGTCGGTTCTTCCTTTGATTTTGTGCTTGATTTCTAAAAAATGGATATTGGATTCGACGTATTTTCTGATCCGCACTTTAAAGCGGTCTGCTTTACCATTGTGGTGGTCTCGGAAAAAAGAAAAAGAAGAATCGTCGAAATAAAGGCTTTCATAGTGAGGTAGCATAGTGCCCTCTACCTTGAGTGCGCGGTAATCGGCAGCTAAAATTGGTAGAAAACGCAAAAGGTCGTCTTGGCGAAAGGCAAACTTGGTATCTACGCGGTTCATCAGGTTGACATCGGCCATTTCGCGGAGGTCTATGGGGTCAAACTGCTCGATTGCTATCTTAATATCACTCATCTATGTTTCCAAAAATAACAAATTCTTAGCTGTTTGCTTACATTTGCTTCATGAAGTTCAAAATTCTCTTACTCGGCTCAGGTGAACTCGGAAAAGAGTTCGCTATTGCAGCCAAACGATATGGTCAAACAGTTATTGCGGTAGATAGCTATGCAGGAGCGCCTGCAATGCAAGTGGCAGATCAGTTTGAGGTCATCGATATGTTAGACGCAGCAGCCCTCGACATGGTTGTAGCGAAGCATCAGCCAAATATCATTGTCCCTGAAATTGAAGCCATTAGAACCGAAAGATTTTATGACTACGAGGCACAAGGTATCCAAGTTGTACCCAGTGCAAAAGCCGCTAATTTTACCATGAACCGCAAGGCGATCCGCGATTTAGCAGCCCAGAAAGTAGGCGTCCGCACGGCACCTTACCGTTATGCAACTTCGCTTGAAGAACTGAAGCAAGGCGTAGCTTTTTGTGGTTATCCTTGTGTGGTTAAGCCACTGATGTCCAGTTCTGGAAAGGGGCAGTCTGTGATCAGAACCGAAGCAGATATCGAAACAGCCTGGACCTACGCCATGGAAGGCTCGAGAGGCGACCTCAAGGAGGTTATTGTGGAGGGCTTCATCAATTTTGATTACGAAATCACGCTATTAACAGTCACCCAACAAAACGGCCCAACTTTATTTTGTGCGCCAATTGGCCACCGCCAGGAGCGCGGCGACTACCAAGAAAGTTGGCAACCAATGCCCATGAATCCGGACCACTTAGCGGAGGCCCAAGACATGGCAGCACGCGTTACCCAAGAACTCGGCGGCGCCGGAATTTGGGGCGTCGAGTTTTTTATCACCCCTGAAGGCGCCTATTTTTCAGAGCTTTCACCGCGCCCGCACGACACCGGAATGGTTACGCTTGCAGGCACCCAGAACCTCAATGAATTTGAACTACATGCGCGTGCCGTACTCGGCTTGCCTATTTCAGAAATTAGGCAACTCCAAAACGGAGCGAGTGCAGTTGTACTTGCGCAGCACAACAGCAATAGCGCACCTTCTTTTGCAGGCCTCGACCTCGTTTTACAAGATCCAAATACAGAAGTGCGCATTTTTGGTAAACCAACTATGCGTCCGTATCGCCGAATGGCAGTTGCTTTGCGTTTTGGAACTGAGTCCGTAGAAGAATTGGTCCAAAAAGCAAAATTAGATGCGGCAAGTATTCAGATTTTGGAATAACTTTTGACTCAACAAATGCACTTGTCATCTTGAACTATCATTTATTTAAATACCCCATGAAATCACGTTATTTTCTTCTTCTATTGTTTTGGCTTCCTTTTGCGCTGCAAGCCAGTAAACTGACCTACCATTTGTCAATGCCACAACCTAATTCGCATTATTTTGCGGTGAAAATTGATGTTCAGGAAAATACAGCTGCGGTACAAGAATTCAAATTACCCGTTTGGACGCCAGGCTCTTATTTAGTGCGTGAATTTTCCAAGAACCTCAATCAGGTGCGTGCCATTGATGCGCAGGGAAAAGAACTTACCGTCAAAAAGAAAGCAAAAAATGCTTGGGAAGTACAATGCAATGGCACGGCCTCTTATACAGTTTTTTATGAAGTCTATGCCTTTGAGTTGCCGGTTCGAACCCCATTTTTAGACAACACACACGGTTTTGTAGCTGGTGCAGGTGTATTCATGTATACCGAAGAAACCCGCAATCAGCTCGGCGTTCTCAAAATTTACCCACATGCCAGCTTCAAGAAAGTAAGTACGGCTTTGGCGCCTGCCGATTTTAAATCAGAACCTGGTTGCCAAAGTTTTGTTTTCAAAGACTACGATCAATTAGTAGACAGCCCCATCGAGATTGGCAACCAACAAGAGTTTTCTTTTATGGCTGCCGGAGTGCGTCACCGCGTGGCGATGTACGGAGAAGCCAACTACAATATTGCAGAACTTCAGCGCGACATGGCCAAAGTAGTAGAGGCTGCAACAGCGGTATTTGGAAGCAACCCCAATCAAGATTACCTCTTTATTGTGCACAACGTTACGGACGGCCAAGGCGGCTTAGAACATCTCAATTCTTGTGTGCTCAGCGTAAGCCGTTGGTCTTATACAGGTTCCAATTATTTAGGCTTCATCAATTTGGTGGCCCATGAGTATTTTCATTTGTGGAATGTCAAGCGCATTCGCCCTATTGAATTAGGCCCATTTAATTACGACCAAGAATGCTATACGTCTTTGCTTTGGGTCATGGAAGGCATTACCTCCTATTACGATGAGTTGCTGCTTTTGCGCGCCGGATTTTACACCAAGGCTGACTTTCTCAACAAGTTGCAGTCGCAAATCAATTATGTCGAAGGAAGCCCTGGCTCGAGGGTACAGCCCGTTGCGCATGCGAGTTTTGACGCCTGGATCAAAGCTTACCGCCCCAATGAAAATTCGAGCAATACCACCATGACTTATTATTCGCGTGGAGCAGTCATTGGTGCGGTTTTAGATGCCTACCTCATTCAAAGATCAAAAGGCAAACAAAGCTTAGATGGTTTCATGCAGCTGCTTTATCAAAAATATGCTCTAGACCTCAAACGCGGTTTTTCCGAGACCGAATTTGAACAAGAATTAGCCAATTATTGTGGCGAAGACCTACACGCATTTTTCACGCAATATGTCAACGGAACGGCGATCATCCCCTACCAAAAATACTTTGAACCAATGGGTCTTAAAGTGACCGATCAGACCAGTACCCTAACCAACTTTGGAGCTGCATTGGAACCAGGCGAAGTACTAAAGGTGAGAACAGTTCGAAGCGGTTCTGCAGCCGAAGATGCGGGCATTAGCGTAGGCGATGAAATACTTGCCTGTGACGGTTACAGAATAGATAAAGCAGGTTTGGAAAACAAATACAACAACCTACAGCCGGGTGTTTCTATGGAATTGTTACTATCTCGAGATGGTAAATTATTTAGCACCAAATGCGTCATGAAAACCTATGCCAAACCACAATTCTCACTTCAAATTAAAGATCTCAATGCGCCGTTACTTACTTATTGGTTGCGCTAACCTTTTAGCGTTCGCACTCCAAGCGCAGCCTGTTAAAAATGTTCAAATTCCACCGGTGGCTGCCAAATATGCGTTCAACGAATGCGAGCCTTCTATTGCCATCAATCCGCGCAATCCCGATGAGCTTTCTGCCGGAACCGTCTTACAGGGCTATCACTATTCGTCGGATGGCGGTCAAACCTGGAAGTCAAGCGCTTTAAAAAGCCCTTATGGTGTATTTGGCGATCCGGTTTTGCAATACGACCAACAAGGTAGATTGTATTATTTTCACCTCAGTGATTACGATAAATCAAGTCATCTAGACCGTATTGTATGTCAGTTTGCCGACAAACCGGGTCAATTCTCGAAAGGTTCTTTCCCTAAACCCAACGGTACAAAAGTGCAAGACAAACATTGGGTAGTGATCGACCCCAAAACAAACGTACTTTACATGACCTGGACGCAGTTCGATGCCTACGATTCAGCCGATCCTAAAGACACCTCCATCATTGTTTTTTCAAAATCTACCGACCGGGGCCTTAGCTGGACTGCCCCGCTTCGGATTTCCAAATTCGGCGGCGACTGCCTAGATGGCGACAACACCGTAGAAGGCGCCGTACCGGCATTAGGCCCAAATGGCGAAATCTATGTTTGTTGGACCGGTCCGCGCGGCATCATGTTTCAAAAATCTACCGACGGTGGCCTCACTTGGTTGGCTGAAGAGCGCAAACTCTCAGACCATATTGGAGGTTGGGATATCCAAATTCCGGGCATATACCGCGCCAACGGTTTGCCTTTTTTGATGTCCGATTTAAGCGGCGGTCCCAATAACGGAACACTTTATCTCAATTGGTGCGACCAACGCAATGGACCCGACAACACCGACGTTTGGCTCTTGAAATCAAGCGATGGAGGCCTCACTTGGTCTGAACCTATTCGTGTGAATCAAGACAAAGAGCCGCGTCATCAATTCCTGACTTCCATGGCCATTGACCCCGTTCGTGGCGACCTTCATTTTGTGTACTACGACCGCAGACGCTTCAAAGACAACCAAACAGACGTCATTTGGGCCACTAGCACCGATGGAGGTCAAACTTTCAAGGAACAACGCGTTTCCACTCAGTCTTTTGTGCCTAATCCGATGGTTTTCTTTGGAGATTATCTAGGCATAGCTGCCTATGATGGAAGAATTCGCCCCATTTGGCCGCGCATGGACAGCGGTAAAATCACCTTGTGGGTGGCCTTGATAGATCTCGACTAATATGAATTTTCCTTCAGATTCAACTTGGTATCCTATTTTGGTGGATCAATTCAATACCCCCTATTTTTTATCACTCCAAGAAAAAGTAGCGCAAGCCTATTTGCTTTCGGATCCCCTTGTTTTTCCGCCTCAAGATCAACTTTTCAAAGCTTTTGAATTGTGTCCTTGGGAAGATCTCTGCGTGGTTATTTTAGGCCAAGATCCGTATCCAACGAAGGGTCATGCGAACGGTTTATGCTTTTCAGTCGCTTCCGATGTCCGGCCATTACCCAAAAGCTTGGTAAATATTTTTAAAGAGAGAAAAAATGACCTTGCACTTCCAGATTTGAAAAACGGCGATCTTACGCATTGGGCGCAGCAAGGTGTTTTGTTGCTCAATTCTGTTCTAACGGTACACGAAGGGCAGGCGGATAGCCATAAAAATTGGGGTTGGGAACAATTTACAGATGCTGTCATTGAAAAAATTGCCAGCAATAAAGAAAATATGGTGTTTATCCTTTGGGGCGCAAAAGCCCAAGCCAAAGCAAGTCGGATTGATGCTACTAAGCACTTGATTTTAAAAGCGGTGCACCCTTCGCCATTGGCAGCTCACCGCGGTTTTTTTGGAAGCAAGCCGTTCAGCAAAACAAATGCGTTTTTGCGCATGCTGGGCAAGCAAGAAATTCAATGGTAATTGCTTACCTTTGCAAAGATGTTTCAAAACGACTTATTTCTACGCGCGCACCGTGGCGAGGCCATCGAGCGCTATCCAGTATGGCTTATGCGTCAGGCAGGCCGAATCTTACCAGAATACCGCGCCGTTCGCGCCAAGCTCTCTGGCTTTAAAGAATTGGTAGAAACCCCTGAGTTTGCAACGGAAGTTACTATTCAGCCCGTAGATCTACTCGGTGTAGATGCCGCTATCATTTTCTCAGATATTTTAGTCATTCCCGAAGCAATGGGTTTGCCTTACCAAATGATTGAACAAAAGGGTCCTTGGTTTGAAAATACCATTCGCAGCCAAGCACAATTCGACCAACTCGACACCCACATCGATGTGCAAGACAGATTGTCGTATGTTTTTGAAGCCCTCAAACAAACTAAAGCAGGTCTAAACGGCCGCGTTCCCCTCATTGGTTTTGCCGGCGCCCCCTGGACTATCTTATGTTACATGGTCGAAGGTAAAGGGTCCAAGACTTTCAGTGAATCCAGAAAATTACTCTACACGCAGCCGTTGTTGGCACATCAATTACTACAGCGCATTACCGACGTCACTATCGCCTATCTCAAAGGGCAACTAGCAGCCGGCGCTGATGCTCTCCAACTTTTTGATTCTTGGGCAGGCATACTTGGTGAAGACCAATACCGTGAGTTTGGCTTGCGCTACATCCAGCAAATTTGTTCGGCTCTGGAAGGAACGCCATTTACGGTATTTTCAAAAGGAGCAGTGGCTTCTTTGCCCGAAATTGCTCAGTTGTCTTGCACCACCATCGGCCTAGACTGGAACATGTCAGTGCCTGTGGCACGAAGTTTGGTTCAGGAGCAAAAGACTTTACAAGGCAATTTAGATCCTTGTGTACTCTATGGTAGCCCACAAATGATCGAGCAAGAAACCAAAAAAATGCTCAATTCCTTTAAAAGTCAAAGACATATTGTAAATTTGGGTCACGGAGTATATCCCGATATTGATCCAGAAATGGTCAAAGTATTTATAAAT
>CANHBA010000001.1 GCA_947458985.1 Flavobacteriales bacterium | reverse complement strand
ATTGATTGCCTTGTTGACCGCCACGACGTCATCGTTTACGATGCTGAATCTCACGCCTGTATCCTCGACGGCGTTCGCCTACACATGGGCAAACGTTTTGTGTTTAAGCACAACGAAGTCGACGATTGCGAAAAACAATTGCAACGCGCCACCAAACTCGCTGCCGAAACTGGAGGAGCGATCCTCGTGATTACAGAAGGTGTTTTCGGAATGCGCGGTGACCAAGGCAAACTCAAAGAAATCGTTGCCCTCAAAGAAAAATACAACTTCCGTTTATTCGTAGACGACGCACATGGTATCGGCGTTTTAGGTGAAACTGGTGCCGGAACTGGCGAAGAGCAAGGTTGCCAAGACGGCATCGATATCTATTTCGGTACTTTCGCCAAATCATTCGCACTCATTGGAGGCTTTATTTCTTCAGACGAACAAGTAGTTGAATACCTCCGCTACAACATGCGCTCGCAAATCTTTGCAAAAGCCATGCCTGCAGCATTGGTTTCTGGCCTACTCACGCGCCTTGACCTCATGCGCAAGCACCCCGAGCTCAAAGCAAAACTTTGGGAAAACACCAACGCTCTTCAAAATGGCTTGAAAGAAGCAGGTTTTGAAATCGGCCCAACAGATAGCTGTGTTACTCCGGTTTACCTCAGCGGTTCTATTCCAGAAGCAACAAACCTCATCTTTGACCTACGCGAAAACTACAACGTATTTTGTTCAATGGTAGTATATCCTGTAGTTCCAAAAGGCATGATCATTTTGCGCCTCATCCCTACAGCTGTTCACACCCTAGAAGATGTCAAATACACCATCGAATGCTTCTCCAAAATCGTTAACAAATTAAAAGCCGGCGAATATATGTCGGATAAAATTGCAGCGATCTAAATCAAGCATCAACATATTAAACAAAAAAAATACGGGTTATTCAACCCGTATTTTTTTTGCAATTAGTTTTTCAATTGCTTTGAAGTATTTATGATCTTCGGGCTCACAAAAAATAACGGAACGACCTTCTCGCCCTGCGCGGCCTGTGCGGCCAATGCGGTGCACATAGGTTTCTGCAACTGTTGGTACGTCGGTATTGATCACGAGGTCAAGCCCAGAGATATCGATGCCACGAGCAGCAATATCTGTAGCGACTAAAATTCGGATTTTACCTTCCTTGAAATGATTGAGCGCCATCTGACGTGCATTTTGAGATTTATTGCCGTGAATGGCCATGGCCTCTAGCTTGTTTTTACCGAGCATGCGCACTAATTTATCGGCGCCGTGTTTGGTTCTGGAGAAAACCAATACACTTTCAGCTTTGTCTTTCTTGAGTAGATCAACCAATGATGACTCTTTGTGTTTGCGGTCGGCAACGTGGATCATGCATTGATCTATGCGCTCAACGGTAGACGAAACCGGCGTTACGGTAACTTCAATTGGATCTTTTAACAAACCTTGCGCCAGGCTTTTGACCTCGTTTGGCATAGTTGCTGAAAACAAAAGCGTTTGGCGTTCTCTTGGCAAAAGCTTGACGATGCGCTTGACATCGTGGATGAAACCCATGTCGAGCATGCGGTCTGCCTCATCCAAAACAAAAATAGACAATTGCTTGAGGTTGACGAATCCTTGCTGATGTAGGTCGAGTAAACGACCCGGCGTTGCAATAAGGATTGCGGGCTTTTGCTTGAGTGTCTGAATTTGGGCATGGGCTTTCACACCACCAAATATCACCAATGAACGCATGCCTAAATGCTTACCGTAAGCTTTGAAATTATCGGCAATTTGAATGGCAAGCTCTCTTGTTGGCGTAACGATGAGTGCTTGAATGCCCCCATCTAAAGGTTTTTTGGCGTTCAGTAGCTCCAAAATTGGAATGGCAAAAGCTGCTGTTTTTCCTGTTCCGGTTTGGGCTAAACCAATGAGGTCTCGTTTTTCTAGAATAGGTGGAATGGCTTTTTCTTGGATTGGAGTTGCATTTGTATAGCCTTTTTCAGCGATGGCTTGAAGGAGCTTCTGCTCCAGGGGTAATTCATTAAATAACATGTAATCTTGATTTTCGGACGCGGTAAACAACATTTTTTACCCGCCGAAGTGGTGCAAAGGTACGCAAATAAATTTGAGCTACCTTAGATTGCTGCCAGGATGCGTTGCAGACGCGATTCACTCACCTTTAAAATGGTCTCAGAAAAGGCAGAATCTTCGTCGAGTAGTTCTTTTTGGGTAGCCGAAAAATGTACTGCGGAAATGTTCGGGATTTGTGCCAACTTACCGATGTTTCCTGCGTTTACACCTCCGCCTGCCATAATCTGTATGCGGCCGTTTGCATATTGACTCATTTGTGTAAGTATAGGCAAACCGATTTCTACGTTTGAGGCAAAACCTGAGGTAAGCACCCGCTTGAAACCGAGCTCAATAAGGATATCCAACGAACGCTTCCAATCTAAACTTTCGTCAAAAGCGCGGTGGAAGGTCCAGTCTAGCTCAGGCGCCAAATGCATTAATTCTTGTAGCAAAGGTTTATCCAATTCAAAATTTGCTTTGAGCAAACCAACAACTACCCCTTTCACCCCTGACTGTTGACAGTATTGGATGTCTTGCCGAATGACCTCTATTTCAGTTTGCTGGTAATGAAAACCTCCTGCGCGGGGCCTGATGAGTACATGCGTCTCTAAACCTAAGTTCAAGGCTTGCTGAATGAGGCCAGCCGAAGGGGTGAGACCACCTTGTTCGAGATTCTGACAGAGTTCAATACGGTCAAAGCCGTGTGTCTTAGCGAGCGCGAGTGCCTCCACGGAGGCGGCGCATAATTCGAGTTGCAAAGCTTTCATATAGGGCAAAATTGCACATTTTACAACAAAAATCAGGTCCATTTTACGTATATTTGTAGGCAATCAACAGAAAATGGCCAAAGAAAAAGCGTCTCCAACAAACGAGCAACTTGACTTCAATAGTTTCAAGCAACAAGTGATCCAAGATTTCCAACTTGCTTGTGAATCCAGAGAAGCCTCTTTAATGGGGCGAAAAGAAGTCCTTACCGGGAAGGCCAAATTTGGCATTTTCGGCGATGGCAAAGAGCTTGCTCAAATTGCGTTAGCCAAACAATTCCAAAACGGAGACTTCCGCTCGGGCTACTACCGCGACCAAACCCTCATGATGGCTATTTCAGCCCTCACCCTAGAACAATATTTTGCTGGGCTCTACGCCCACACCGACGAAAATATAGAGCCGCAATCTGCAGGCCGTCAAATGGGCGGGCATTATGCCACGCGCAACCTAGACAGCAACGGCCAATGGAAAGACCTCATGGCGCAAAAAAACAGCTCCTCAGACATCTCTCCTACCGCAGGACAAATGCCGCGTTTACTCGGTTTGGCGCAAGCCTCTAAAGTTTACCGCGAGCACCCTTCACTCAAAGAATTAGAGGCCTTCAAAAAATTCAGTGCGGGCGGTAACGAGGTAGCTTTCGGAACCATCGGCGATGCCTCCACTTCTGAAGGCCCTTTTTGGGAAACCATGAATGCTGCCGGTGTGTTGCAAGTGCCACTCGTGATGTCCGTCTGGGACGACGGCTATGGCATTTCTGTGCCACGCGAACTCCAAACTACCAAAGGTAGCATCTCAGACGCACTTGCAGGTTTTCAGCGCAATGCCGACCAAAAAGGATTTGAAATCCTGATCACCAAAGGTTGGGACTACGCGCATCTTTGCGAAACCTACGAAAAAGCCGTGCAAATTGCACGCGAACAACACGTTCCTGTGTTGGTACACGTCAAAGAAGTGAATCAACCCCAAGGGCATTCTACTTCGGGTTCGCACGAACGTTACAAATCGGAAGAACGCCTCCAATGGGAAACCGATTTTGACTGTATCGCCAAATTCAAAGAATGGATCTTGTCTTTTGCACAAAAAGGCTTGGTTTTAGCCACTGAAGAAGAACTCGATGCCATTTCAAATGCTGCAAAAGAACGCGTCAGAAACGCCAAAAACAATGCTTGGCAGGCCTTCACCGCAGACATCATAGAAGATAAAAACGAATTGCTTACCATCTTAGCCAGCTTCGATGCCGCACACAGCCTTCATGTGAGTGCCAACAACATGCACCAACAGCTCAGCAAAGAAAAAGACAGCATCCGTCGCGACCTCCTCACGCAAGCGCGATTGCTTTTGCGCCAAGGCCTTCACGACCAAAGCCCTCAACGCAGCGCTTTAGTTGCTTGGGTGCAGCGCATTCAGCTCAAAGCCCAAGACCGCTACAGCTCTTACCTCTACTCTAACTCAGCGAACAGTATTTCAAATGTTCCGAAAGTACCTGTTGCCTATACATCTGAAACACAACTAGAAGACGGCCGCATCATTTTGCGCGAAAACTACCGACACATCCTTGAAAACCGTCCAGAAGTACTTGTTTTTGGCGAAGATGCTGGCAAAATTGGTGGTGTCAATCAAAGTTTAGAAGGTTTACAAGAACAATTTGGCAACTTACGCGTCTCTGACACCGGCATCCGCGAGTGCACCATTATAGGTCAAGGTATCGGTATGGCGATGCGCGGCCTGCGCCCTATCGCCGAAATACAGTACCTAGACTACTTGCTTTATGGGCTTCAAATCATGTCCGACGACCTCGCAACAGTACAATACCGCACCAAAGGCGGTCAAAAAGCACCTCTCATTATTTCCACACGCGGGCATCGACTAGAAGGCATTTGGCACAGCGGCTCGCCAATGGGCATGATCATAAACGCTTTAAGAGGCATCCACGTATGTGTGCCCCGCAACATGACCAAAGCAGCTGCCTTTTACAACACCTTACTTCAGGCCGACGAACCTGCACTCGTTATCGAACCGCTCAATGGTTACCGCAGCAAAGAACGCATGCCGATCAATTTTGGAGCGTTCACCGAGCCGCTTGGCGTTCCCGAAATTGTGCAAGAAGGCACCGACCTCACGCTCGTTTCTTACGGGTCAACTTTCAATATTTGCGAACTTGCTGTGCAACAGCTTTCGGCAATGGATATTTCCATAGAACTCATCGATGCGCAAACTTTGCTTCCGTTTGACACCGAGCACCTCATCGCTAAGTCTTTGGCTAAAACCAACGCCCTACTCATCGTAGACGAAGACGTCAGCAGTGGTGCCAGCGCCTTTATGCTCGATCAAATTCTCGTAAAACAGAACGGCTACCAACACCTAGACCTCTCGCCTCAAACGATGGCTGCCAAAGACCACCGACCTGCCTATGGCTCTGACGGCGACTACTTCAGCAAGCCCAACATCGACGACATCATCGAAAAAGTCCTCGACATGATGCACGACCTCGATCCGCAAAGTTTTCCGAAGGTTTATTAAAACAAACTTATTCAAACAAAAAAAAGGGAGGCTTTCGCCTCCCTTTTTCATATCATATGTAAAATGATTATGCTTTGGAATCAGATTTAGCCAATGCGTAAATAACCAAACCAAAACCGATTTTGTTTACGGCATCTCCGATGTTGTAAACAACATCCATCCAAGGATTTGGACCTGAGCTACCAAATGCGCCAAACAATCCGCCTGGCGTACCGATGATGTAACCAAGTGGGTAAATTGCCCAACCAACGAGTACAAACCAAGCTAAAATGCGTGTTGCTTTAGCTACAGCCGGACCTGCTGATTCTGCCAATTTGGCCACTTCGCCAAACCATACTAAATAAGCGATGTAGAAATAAGCTGCTCCTGAAAGCACACCCCACATAACGCTGTTGTCGCGGTCTACTGACTCACCGAAGTAACCTGTAACGAGCATTACAACAGAAGCAAAGATAAGTTTCCATAGTAAGCTTGTTTTAGCACCCGCTTTTTTGGTGATCAAATAGAATTCAACACACATGAGTGGAACTGTGAGCATCCAGTCTACATAACGGAAAAACGTTGGTGATGTAGAAGTTGCTGTGAAGTAATCACGCATGTAATAATAGTGAACAGCGGCAATGAAAGTGATGAGTCCGGAAACTAAAATGGAGGTTCTCCACTTCTCTTCCATGTTGCGCATTTCCATAAAGAAAAATGCAGCTGCAGCCATCATGGCCATTGTTCCAATGAAGAAGGTAAACGCTGTGTACGTATACACGTCTCCTTTTTCAAATAATGCTTGCACGTTAAGTGCACTAGATAAAGAAAATAACATAAATAGATAGGTTTAGTTTTTCCTACTCTTTTGTGGCTTTTCGGATACCGCCAATAATAAACTGAATAACAATGATATACAATTATTGTTTAATAATTGATAAAATTTATTCAACAAAAACTAAAAAACCTAACTATTTTATTGTCAATAATTTACAAAAACCTAATGAAATCAATAGATGCAGAAGGAAAAAGGCAAGCGCATTTGAAGGCCTTTCATTTTTTTAATTTGCGCATATTTTTGATAATAGAGCAATAACTCACTGGGAATCTGAACTTTTGACTGACTCTTTTCACCCTCCAGTTCTTCGTCTAAGAGCGCTAAAATGTTGCTAAAAGCATCGTCTTCTTGTTGTGGATAATAGACAACTTCTTTGACGCCTACTTGTTTTTGCAGCGCCCGAATGGTTGCATTTAAGCCCCCCAATTCATCGACCAAGCCATTTTGTTTTGCGTCAATACCAGTCCATATTCTGCCTCGTGAAACGCGTTGGACTGCCTTTTTTGAAAGTTTTCGACCTTCACTTACCCGTTTGAGAAACTGATTGTAAATGGCATCTACTTCTAATTGCATCATGTTCAATTCTTCGGCGCTCAGTTGGTGGGTCAAGGATAAATTGCCATAGCGGTGCGTACGAACTTCATCGGTAGTGACACCTAATTTATTCTCGAAGAAATCACCAGCGTACGGCACGACACCAAAAACACCAATTGAACCGGTGATGCTCATGGGGCTGGCAAAAATCTTAAGCGCTGGCATGGCAATGTAGTAACCACCCGAGGCTGCGTAGTCGCCCATGGAGACATACAAAGTTTTTTTAGCAGCGGTAAGCGCTACCTCTTTCCAGATTTCTTCGCTGGCTAAGGCTGATCCGCCTGGGCTATTGATGCGCAAAATAACAGCTTTGACTTCGTCGTTGTCGCGTACTTGACGCAGCATTTTGGTCATGCGTGAGGTGCTAATTTGCGCGCCTTCTGTTTCGACATCGCCTTCAGCGAGGATGACAGCGACATGGCGCTCCTGACGGGCTAAAAGTTGGTTGTCATGGAAGGTGTCGCGGGCATATTTCCCAAATGCTTGTAAGCGCAATGGTGTGTTTTCGTCAATACCTACTTTTTTCTTGAGCATGGCAAGCACCTCACCTCTATACATGGTTTTTTGTAGTAAACGATTACTTGCTGCTTGATCTAAATTGCGCACAGCTAAGGCATTGGCAAGCGAATCTAAGACAGCGGTGTCGACTTTTCTGGAGCTAGAGATGTCGTTGCGTATTTGCCCCCAAAGACCTTGCATAAGTACTTGCATTTGCACGCGACTAGAGTCGGACATTTCGCTGCGAAAGAATGGTTCTACAGCACTTTTAAAGTCATTTTCTTTGCCTCTTACTACCATTACTCCAATTTGCAGCTCGTCTAGGAGGTTTTTAAAAAAATAGCTCTCGGCATGAAGTCCGCTCCAGAGAAATGTAGCGCCGTGCATGCCATAGACTTCTTTACACGCACTGCTCACGTAGTAGTCTAATTGACTTACCTGCTCACCTGTAAGGTAGGCCACTACAAATTTTCCTGATTTTTGAAAATCAATTAAAGCGGTTCTGAGCTCTTCGGCTGTAGCCATGCCTATAGTTGGGCTTTTCATTTCCAAGAAAATACCTTTGATTTTGGAATCTTGCGCAGCCTCCTGAAGCCCTACGAGAATTTCTGGCAAACCCATCGTGTGGTCGAGGCGCAAGGATGTAGGGTCAAAGGACTGTTCGGAGATATCCTGAACGGTACCTGAAAGCCTAAGGTGCAAAACTGTTTTATTTTGCAAAGCAAGAGGCTCTGGCCCGAAATCGCCGAAGGAGCCGATGATGCCGCCCAAAACAAGAAAGAAAAAGACCATGCCCACCAAGCCTGCAACAAAGACAGCAAGGAAACTTGGCCAAAAGAGTTTACCGAATGAAAGGCGATTTTCTGACATATTAAGAATTTAAAAGCGCGTGTAGGCCCAAGCGGTTGACTGGATTGATGCGCAAACTGAAGCGGATATTTTGCGCATAGTTTGTGAAGAGGTCACCAGAGAAGGTATTATTGCCATAAACTAAAGGAAAATAGACGCCAAATACTTTGCCGAGGCGGAGTGCTACACCGGCGTTGTAATATAGATCAACTGTTTGAAACGTACCGCGCCCCGCACCAAAATCGGCAAAAACACCAAAGAAGTTGGGCTTAATGGGAAGTTGCGCATATACAGTCGCGCTGGTGAGCCAGTTGATGTTGCTACCCGCAGAGTTACCAGTATGGAATTGACCATGGCGCTCCATGCGCTGCTGTGACCACAAACCACTGACGTCAGAACGGCCAAAGTTGTAATCTTCTAAGAATAAATCTTGCGGACCTTGCAAACCGTTCATGGACCAAAAAAAGCGGTCGCCACTTAGGTTTGAGTATTGATGATTGAGTGTATAGCCACCAAATAGATTTAAGGTAACATCGCGGTCTAGTTTACCTATTCGGTAAGAGAAGTTCTGATTGAGGTTGGTCCAGATTCTTGAGATGAATTCTTCGCCTGTTTTAAAGTACTCATAACGATTGACCCACTGGGCTTGATAAGCTGGCTTGCGGTAATTCGTAGTAAATTGAACAAACGCCCCTTGATCGTTATATGAAATAGCGCCTCCTAGGACATTTCTTTTATAAATCCCTTGGATGAGTAAATCATGGTGAAAAGCATGGCGTGCTTTGCGGTCGCCAAAATTGATCGAGACGTAAGGAGAGAAAGCAACAAAATAGTTGTTGTCAGCGTCGCGTTGCGTTCCGAAAGATTTGACGGATAAGCCCAAGCGCATGAGTTCCATTGCTTTTGTTGGCAAGATCTGATAAGAAAACTCAGCGATACCCGCAGGGCGCAAGCGCGCAGTGCTGAACATTGGGCTTACTAAATAAGTGAATTTCTTTGGTGCCAAACCGATGTTGTGCAAAGTAACGCCAGCCATGAGGCCATCGTAGGCATTGCCGCCAAGCATAGGCGTCCAGAAAATAGCGGTTTGGTCTTTTTGGTGATCGCCAAATAAAAACTCAAATTTGATGGGCTCTAACTTGTGAAATGCTTGATCTTTCACCCAAAGGTTGTTTTGGCGATTGAGTTCAGGGATATCGTTGTAGCGGTCTATTTCAACTTTTGAAATGGCAGCAAATGGCGTTTGAACCAACACCGATTTTTGACCTGGTTCAGCCCAAACGGTTTCAACTTGTTTGTCTTGGCCGTAGATATTCACTTCTATTGGACCGTCAACCTGTCCTTTATTAGCCAACTTCACAACTGATCCTGTTTTGGAGATTTGGACCGCCTTCACTTTATAGTCGATGTGTTTGGTGGTTTGAATGAGGTCTTCAAATAACCAGCTCAAATCTTTACCCGTTTCGGTTTCCAATACTTTGCGCAAATCGGCAGGTTGTGGATGCTTGAATTTCCATTGTTGGTAGTAGGCAGACATCGCTGCATCGAATTTTTCGGCACCGAGGTAATCCATGAGGTAAAAGAAAATGACCCCTGTTTTTTGGTACATAATGGCGCCATAGTTGAAACTAGAGAAATCATCAGAATGGGTTTCGAGCGGTTGGTCTAGGCCAAAACTAGCTAAAGAACGGTACATGATGTCGCCGGAGTCGTGGTGATCGAGGTCTCCGAGGTGAAAGCGGCCACCGGCAACCATATCAGAAAAGCGGGTGTTGTCAGGGTATTTGGTTTGGACGTAACGCATTTCATTGAGTGTGTTGAGTCCTTCGTCCATCCAGCCATGAACGCGCTCGTTAGAACCTAAAATACCGTAAAACCAGTTGTGCCCTACTTCGTGCACAATGACTACTTCTAATTCTTCCTTCGAACTTGAATTACCAATGACGGTGATCATGGGGTATTCCATGCCTCCACCCGCACTAATGGTACCGTCAATTGCGGTAACGTGCTTGTAAGGGTAATCGCCGTTCCACAACGAATAGTAATAAGTTCCGTCGTGCAGGTATTCCAAGGCGTTGGACCATAGTTTGGCATTTTGGGGCGTGAACATAGCCCAAGTAGTGACGGTTTCTTTGGAATGTGGCAATACAACTTCGCCCTTCAAGACCAAAAAGCGTTTATCGGCAAACCAAGCGAAGTCGTGGACGCGGTCTTGTTTGTATTGAATGGTTTTCCATTCTGTAGCTGATTCCGGAAAGTTCTTGGAGCGGTCAGTTTCTTGATTGAGGAGCTTTTCTAATTTTTTCTTGCTTTCGTTGACTTTATCGTTCAAGAAGGCAATTTCACTTGCCGTTTGCAGCTCACCAGTTGCACCAACTACATAGTTAGCAGGCACGGTAATCTTGACATCAAAATTGCCAAATTCCGAATAGAATTCACCTTGATTCAAGTAAGGCATGGCATTCCAGCCGTTTTGGTCATAGACCGCAGGTTTAGGATACCACTGCGTAATTTGATAAGACTGACCGATATGGCCCAAGCGAGAAAGGCTCCCCGATGGAATCTTGACTTTGAAAGGCGTAGAAATCTGAATTTGTTGCCCGGGTGCTAAAGGGTTTGCCAAATGCAATACAACAATATCGATATGCGCAGGATCGTATTCCCAGCTTACTTTATTGCCATTGACTTTGAAATCTAGAGAATCGATGAAACCGAGGTCTTTAGCTTCTGCTTTGGCAATTTTGTCGCCGTCGTTGCGTTTGAGCTGCTGGGCGAGTGCCGTCTCTTTATTTTTGTAGGCATTGGGCCAAACGTGCATGTAGATGACGTCTAGTGTTTGGGGAGAATTATTCTTGTAGGAGAAAGATTCAAAACCACTTAATGTATGATTCTTGTCATCTAGTTTGACCTCAATTTGATAGCTGACATCTTGCTGAAAATACTGGCTAAAAGCGCCGAAAGGTAGAAGTAAAAAAAGTAATTTTTTCATGTAGAAATATTTGAAATAAAAGTACAAAGTTTTGCGCACAAAAAAGCCACCCGAAGGTGGCTTTCAAAGAGTTGACGTTAAACATCGTCAAATGTTACAAACTTACATTTTGTTGATGCGTTGAACGATAGGTTTTTGGGTTGTTAATATACTTACTAAATAAGTACCTTGTTGTAAAGAACCCAAATCGATCTGCGCGGTAGCTCCGTTCAATTGTTTGTTGATTAAAACCTTACCATTCAAATCCAATATCTGAATTTGACCGCTGCCAACTTGATTCAAAGTGATTTGAATACTTCCGTTGGTCGGATTTGGTGCAATTTGAGCACTGAGTTCAATTGTGTTCAAACCAAGCACGCCGTCTACACCGTCACAGTTTTCATCTACGTTGTTGCCTTCGGTATCAGTAGCACCAGGATAAACTGTATCATTGCTGTCATCGCAGTCGCCGGTGAGGGTGGCGTAACCTGTTAAAGGCGTACAAGAAACTGTAGGGTTGCCAATACCATAACCGTCGTCATCTCCATCGAAATAGTAATTCAAGAAAGTAAGACCTTCGTCATTGGTACCGTTACAATTGTTATCAAAACCATCGCAAATTTCAGGTGCGCCTGGATAAATAGCGTTGTTGGAATCGTTGCAGTCGCCACCGATAGCGATCATGTTGACTGGTGCTTGACAGAAAGGAGTTGCCGTAGCGTCGTCGCCAAAACCATCGTTGTCGGCATCGGTGTAATAAATAACTGGTGCTACAACAGCTGCGTTGTTGTCGTCGCAGTCGCCGTTGGCCAATACATAACCTGCAGGTTGCAAGCAAGCAACTTGACTAACAGCAGCATTACCTACTTGGTCGTTGTCTAGATCTTGGTACCAAATGGTAGTTGGGTTCACCAAGGCATCGTTGTCATTGCAATCGGTGCTATTCGCTACATAACCTACAGGAGCAGAACAAGAAAGTGAGTCATTGGCGGCATCTCCAAAACCGTCGTTGTCGGTATCGGCATAGAACAATGAAGGTGTAATGGTAATTGTATTTCCCCATACAGAAACATTGTCCATGCGCAAGGTAGAAGTAGCTGTTGCTTGGTTAATGACATAGAAACGGAAAGTTACTGAACTCACATTAGCAAATGTTGCTGGTAAAAGTACGGTGTCAGCTAAAGCTACATTGCCATTCCAAGAGGAAGCAATTGTATCGATGTCAGTAGCAAAATTATCCAAGCTTGAACGCACAAAAATGGTTGGTGTTCCACCTGTTGTACTGGTGCGGTGGTTCAAGGCCAATTTAGACAAATTGAGGTTCGAACAATTGGCACCACTCACTGTAAATTCATTGTATTGATTCAAGTCTAAAATAGCAGTTTGATTCCATCCGCTGCGGTTAAAAACACCACCGCCTGCTGCACAGCTATTGCCTTGCGCAGTGAAATCTGAGAAAGTCCAGCTGGTACTTGTATTTGTGGCAGCTACGTCTTGAGTAGCGCAATCAACTGTTGCCGCAAACTGATAAATACCCAATTGCAAAGGTGCATCAAAACCATTGCAGTCTTCGTCAATGCCATTTCCAGCGATATCCACTGCACCAGGATAAATAGCGTTGTTGTTGTCATTACAGTCAGTGCTATTTGTTACATAACCCGTAATGGCTGCACAACCCGTTTGAGAAACCGCTGCATTTCCGTAGCCGTCGTTGTCTAAATCTTGATAGTAAGTTAGGGAACCAACAATGGTTAAATTGAGGTTAATGGTGCTGTCGCAACCAGCAACGTTTTGAGTAAGTTGGGTGTAGGCTCCAGAAGCGCTATAGGTTTGGTTGTTTAAAGTGTAAGGACCACAGTTGGTAATGTTCAAGGTTGAACTATTGGCATTGTTGATGGTCAAATTCAAGTTGATGATAGAGTCGCAACCCGCAGCGTTTGCATTCGCGAGCGTTTGCACATACGTACCTGAAGTGGTATACGTTTGATTGTTCAAAGCATAAGTATTACAAGCCGTTGCAGTAATGGTGTTGTAAGTGACACAAGATGCTGCAGACCCTGGCGTTACTGAAGCCCAGGTTTCACCTGCGCGAATTTCGTCGATTTCGTAATTGCCCGTACCTGCTGCTTGACGGAGATATATAGATTGAATACCGGTTGCCGCCCAGTTGCTGGTACCCGAAGAGTTGGTCACAACAGCAGCTGGCTCAGCTGCACCTGGAATTGGATTGACCCAAAGGGATGCGGTAATAGGAGAACCCACGGCCGTGGATGTTGCTTTGGCAACTACAAATAAAGTTGTGTTTAGTGCATACTCTGTAGGTGCGTATGAAATTGACACAGTTCCACCTGAAGTATTTAAGATACCTAGCTGAAAGGTATTTGGGGTAGTGCCTAACTTGATGTATAAACGCGGAAAGAAAATGGTTACGTTGGTTGTACCTGCAGAAGCAGCAAAACCAATGAAATAATTACCTGCTGCTGTTAATCCTGTCGTGTTGAGCACGTTCATCAAGAATGAAAAATACCCAGTTGTACCTGGAATGACAACTGGTTTGTTGATGTCTTCTGACCAAGCTGAATTCAGTTCAATGCGGTTACCTACTGAAGCTTGAAGACCCGAATAGGTAAGGCTATTCCCGCTTCCTGATGGCGTTGTAATGGCAACAACCTGAGCTGCTGTACCACTGTGCGTTGCCCAGCCGTTTGCATTGGCCGAACCCGTAAAGTTGAATGATTCAAAAGCCTGCGCAAAGGCATTGAGGCTCAAGATGGTAAGTATAAAAAGTAAACCTTTTTTCATAAAAATATTTTTGATTGGGTAAAGTTACAACTTTGTAGGTTAATATACTGTACGTTAGGATGAATAGTACATTAAAAAAGGGCGGAGTTACCTCCGCCCTTTTGCTATTATTATCCTTTGGATCTTATTCTGCAGAAGCTTGCTCTGTTGCTGGGCGCTCAGGGCGCGGCAACAAAACTTTGCGAGATAATTTCCATTTTTTAGTTTTTGGATCTTTGCCAATCACTTTGAAAGTAAGCATTTCGCCTTCTTTCACGACGTCTTCCATTTTTGCTGTTTTTTCCCAAGCAAATTCAGAGATATGGATAAGGCCATCTGTTCCTGGTACGATTTCTACGAAGCAACCGAATTCTTTGACAGATTTTACTTTACCTTCATAAGTAGCACCTTCGTCTACTTGTGGTGGAAATGCAATTTGACGGATCAGGCGGATTGCTTCAGCCATGTCGTTTCCGTTGTTAGAAAGTACTTGTACACGACCTTCGCCATTTGGTAATTCTTCAATGGTGATGGTAGTTTTGGTTTCTTTCTGTAAACCTTGGATGATTTTTCCTCCAGGCCCGATGATGGCGCCGATCATTTCGTTTGGAACGGTCAATGCTTCTAGGCGTGGTGTTTGTGGCTTGAGCTCAGGGCGTGGTGCTGGCATGGTTTCGGTGATTTTACCGAGGATGTGCAAACGACCTGCGCGTGATTGCTCTAGTGCTTGTGTCAATACTTCGTATGGCAAACCATCGACTTTGATGTCCATTTGGCAAGCGGTGATGCCGTTGGCAGTACCCGTTACTTTGAAGTCCATGTCGCCGAGGTGATCTTCATCTCCGAGGATATCAGACAAGACAGCAAATTTACCTTCGTCGGCAACCAAGCCCATTGCGATACCAGAAACTGGAGATTTGATAGGCACACCACCGTCCATAAGGGCAAGGGTACCTGCACAAACTGTTGCCATTGAAGACGAACCGTTTGATTCTAAAATGTCAGAAACGATACGAACCGCGTACGGGTAGTCGTCTGGCATGACAGGCTTGAGGGCACGAAGCGCCAAGTTACCATGACCGATTTCGCGACGTGAAGTTCCACGAAGTGGTTTGGCTTCACCTGTTGAGAACGGCGGGAAGTTATAGTGCAATAAGAATTTTTCAGTTCCTTGGAAAGTAGCACCGTCGATCATTTGCTCGTCCATTTTACCACCTAAAGTAAGGGTAGTAAGCGATTGAGTTTCACCGCGGGTGAACACTGCAGAACCGTGTACCATTGGAAGGTAATCTACCTCGGCCCAAATCGGACGAATTTCGTCAAACTGACGACCGTCTAAGCGCTTGCGCTCATTGAGCATGACCCAACGAACTGCTTTTTTCTTCACTTCTGAGAAGTAAGTTGAAATGAATTTGGCTGCATGCTCGAGTTCTTCTTCAGAAAAACCAGCTTTAACTTCAGCTTTAATGGCATCGAAAAGTTCGGTGCGTTTTGCTTTGTTAGCCAAACCTTGACGTGCGACGTCTTTACATTTTTCCATTGCAAGTTCGAATACTTTGGCACGAACGTCTGCGTCGTGAGACTCGTGGGAGTATTCGCGTTTTGGATTGGCAGTTGGGATTTCTGCAGCAAGCTCCAATTGGAAATTACATTGTTCAATAATTGCAGCGTGTGCAAGTTTGATCACTTCTACCAATTCGGCTTCAGAGATTTCTTGCATTTCGCCTTCAACCATGTTGACATCTTTAGCTGTACCTGCAACCATCACATCGATGTCTGAAAGTGCGATTTCAGCCATTGTTGGGTTGAGGATGTACTCACCATTGATACGACCTACGCGTACTTCAGACATTGGACCATTGAACGGGATGTTAGAAACCGCAATAGCTGCTGAAGCTGCCAAACCGCACAATGCGTCTGGGTTGTGTACGCCGTCGTAAGACATGAGTTGGATCATGACCTGAACTTCAGCATGGTAATCGTCTGGGAAGAGTGGACGCAAAGCGCGGTCTACCAAACGCATGACTAAAATTTCGGTTTCTGAAGGGCGCGCCTCGCGACGGAAGAACCCGCCTGGGAAACGACCTGCAGCCGCGTATTTCTCACGGTAATCTACCGTAAGTGGAAGAAAATCGACGCCTTCCTTTGCGTCTTGTGCTGCCACTACAGTAGCGAGCAACATGGTGTCGCCCATGCGCACCACAACAGAACCATCTGCCTGTTTTGCCAACTTCCCGGTCTCTACAAGGATTTCCTTGCCGCCGGTCATCATTGACTTTCTTGTTCCTATATTCATCTTTATTTATTTACAATTTTTAAAACAAAAGAAGGGGCTATCGATGTTATCGAAGCCCCCTCTCCCATAAAATTTTCCGAGCGTATCTCAGAATTAACGACGTAGTCCTAATTCTTTGATCAAGGCGCGGTATTTCTCGATGTCTTTTGCCTTTAGGTAGTCTAACAAGCTACGACGTTTACCAACTAACAACTGAAGTGAACGTTGGGTGCCGAAGTCTTTGCGGTTCTTTTTCAAGTGCTCAGTAAGGTGAGCAATACGAAATGTAAACAAGGCAACTTGGCCTTCTGTAGAACCGGTGTTGTTTTCTGAACCACCGTGTTTGGCGAAGATCTCTTTCTTCTTTGCTGAATCTAAATACATGCTAATATTTGTGTAAATGATTATTATGTAGACTGACCACTCTGGTCAATACGGCTGCAAAGATACGAACTCTTTTTGATTCAGACAAAAATCGCATGTGGTTTTTATTGCTACCTTTGTGCCGTTCTTGGGTGTTCGCTTGTCGGACTTAATAAGGAATCCGGTTAGAATCCGGAGCTGTATCTGCAGCTGTAAGTGCTTCAAAAGTAGTATCTATTAGCCACTGCGCAAGCGGGAAGGCGATACCACAAAAGGCACGAGCCAGAAGACTTGCCCTCGAACTGCGTGAAGACTTCAGATTAAAGTCGGTATCGCCAAGGGCTTCGTATACCCTTGTCGCTCCACTTTTTTCCATGTCATTGTTTAATTATTTTAATTTTCAACACATGAAAAAAGGATTGTTATTTTCGGCAGCATTGTTTTGCGCCACCGCATTTGCCCAGCAATATGTGCACCAAGTGCTCATTGCCAACGAAGGTTACTTTGACTTTCAAACCAACAACATTGTAGAACCTGCTACCATTGGCAGCTACAACCCGCAAACACAAACCTATCAAGTAGCCAACACGCTCGCTGGCCAACGTTTTAGTTCAGATGTCATTATCGATGGCAACTTTTACTATGTAGCCGCCGACACTAAAATCTACAAATTCGATTTAAATACGCATCAAGAAGTAGGAAGCATCAGCTTGCCAGGCGTACGCAATTTGGCTATTTCAGGCAACAAACTCATCGCCACACGCGGTGAATACCTTCAAACTTTTGATTCTTACTTACAAGTATTTGACAAAAATAGCCTTCAATTGATCGCTGCTTTTGACACTACGAATGGTCCAAAATGGGCTGCTCAAAATATTGTTGTAGCCAATGACATCGCATACATCGCCATCAACAACGCCTATGAGTGGGGCAACGAAAAAGGCTTGATCGGCCAACTCAACCTCAGCACCTTACAATACGGCTCAGAAATCGACCTAGGTGCAGAGGGCACGAACCCTGACAACATGTTCTTGTTTAATAATGAAATTTATACCGTCAACAACAAAGATTGGTCCGGCGCATCTGTTTCAAAAGTGAGTTTAAGCGGCAACGTCAACACCCAAAACATTGCAAGCGCGGTAACAGGTTGTGGTACCTCAGCACTCCGCGACGACAAACTCGTCTATCAAATTTCCATGGAAAACACCCTCAACGACTACAACCTCCTCAGCATGAGCAACGTTGGACCAGTAGCCGGCATCGTCAATAACTTCTACGAACTTGCACAAGAACCAATCAATGGCCTTTTGTACACGACTACCACCGATTTCTTCTCTCAAGGAATGGTTCAAATTTATGATGCAACCAATTCGCTAAGTCACCAATTTGCAGTAGGCGTATCTCCGGGCACCATCGTTTTTGACCTCAGATCAAACGTAGGCCTAAATGAAAGCAGCGAGCAAATCGGCGTTGCACCCAATCCTTCTAATGGTGTTTTTCAAATCAATGGCTTAGGTTTGAATCAAACTTATCAAATTGTGAACACCACCGGTCAAATCATTTTGACGGGCCAAAACAACAGCATCGACCTCAGTAATTTTGAAAGCGGGATCTACTTTTTGAACACCGAAAAAAGCAGCATCAAGCTCATCAAGCAGTAATTCTTTTCGAACACTGAAAAAAGGCCACTTAAACGAGTGGCCTTTTTGCTGTTTGCTTATCTTTGTTCTATGCAAACAATACTCAATCAGCAGCAAATTCAACAAAAAATCGTTCGCTTGGGCCATCAGCTCATCGAGGCTGCATTTGACCAAGAAGTGATTTATTTAGGTGGCATTGTTGGTAACGGCTTTGTTTTAGCGCAAATGCTCTCCGACGTCGTTTCACAAAATAGCCCATTAAAAGTGGTTTGTTTTGAAATCCAGCTCAATAAAGACGAGCCATGGAGTGATGCAATTGCCTTTTCTATACCTCAAAAAGACCTCAAAAATTCATACATCGTCCTTATTGACGACGTTGTGAACAGCGGCAAAACCATGCAATATGCTTTATTGAAATTTTTAGAGCAAGCTACCAAAGCCATCAAAACCGTAGCGCTCATCGATCGCCAACACCGCCGCTACCCAATCAAAACAGATTTTGCGGGCTTGAGTCTTTCTACTACCCTCAAGAACCACGTCGAGGTTGACCTCAGCCCTACTGACGCAAAAGTATTCCTTTACTAAATGGAGAAAATAACCGAAGCCAGCTCTGTCTACAACGACCTCGAGCACTTGAGCACCAAAGCGCTCCTAGAGGGCATGAATGCACAAGATCAACTTGTACCGCTTGCCATTGCTCAAATCACCAATGAACTCGAAGCTTTTATTGATTCCTGCTTTGAGCGCATGCAACAAGGCGGAAGGCTCATTTACATTGGCGCCGGAACCAGCGGGCGCTTGGGCATCGTAGATGCCAGCGAATGCCCGCCCACCTTCGGCGTTGCACATGGCCGCGTCATTGGCCTCATAGCTGGTGGCGATAGCGCCATTCGCAAAGCGGTCGAATTCGCCGAAGACGACACCGAGCAAGGCTGGAAAGACATCCTAGCCCACCAGCCCACTCCACTCGACACCATTGTCGGCATTGCCGCATCGGGCACCACTCCTTATGTATTGGGGGCACTACAAGCTGCCAATGAAGCTGGGCTGCTCACCGCAGGTATTTCTTGCAATCCGGGCTCGCCACTTGCTGCGCTTGCACAACACGCGCTCACACCCGTAGTTGGGCCTGAATTCGTAACAGGAAGCACGCGCATGAAATCCGGCACCGCCCAAAAATTGGTCCTCAACATGATTTCCACAAGCCTCATGATCAAGCTTGGGCATGTCAAAGGCAACCGCATGGTAGACATGCAGCTCTCCAACGAAAAACTCGTAGACCGCGGCGCCAAAATGGTAGCTGCAGAGTTAAACATTGCACACGAAACAGCGCAACAATGGCTTCTTGAACACGGCTCTGTGCGCAAGGCTGTCGAAGCTTATCAAAATCAACACAACAATGAACACATTTGATCCAAATGGCGTAGGCATTGCCAACGGCAATATTTTTGGTTTTCCTTATTCCGAGCAAGAAGCAGACATCGTGCTCATTCCTGTGCCTTGGGATGCCACTGCCTCATATGGCAAAGGCACCAGCAACGGACCACAAGCCATTTTAGATGCCTCTACCCAATTAGACTTTTACCATCCTGAACTCGAGCGCGCTTACGAAACCAAAATTTATATGTCGCCGGTTTCGGCAGAATGGCTCGAGATCAATGCCCGCCTATGTGAAAAAGGAATGGAGTACATTTCCTATTTAGAAGAAGTTGGCGAAGAAAAGGCTCAAATTCGCTACAGTTCCACACTTGAAGAAATCAATGAAGCGCATCAAGCACTGCGCGCCAACCTCAAAGAGCGTTGCCTTGCTTTGATCAAAGATGGTAAAATGCCGTGTGTGTTGGGCGGAGAACACTCTACCCCACTTGGGCTTCTTCAAGCGCTCAATGAGCACCATTCCTCTTTTGGTATTTTGCAAATCGATGCGCATGCCGATCTACGCGACGCTTATGAAGGTTTTGAGCAGTCGCATGCCAGCATTATGTTCAACGCTTTAAAGGAGCTCAAAAACTTAGAAAGACTTACGCAAGTAGGCATTCGAGATGTTTCAGAACGAGAAATCGAACTTGCCAAAAACGATCCAAGAGTAAATACTTTCTACGATTGGAACCTCAAAAATGAGCAATATTTAGGCAAAAATTGGTCTGAACAAGTGCAGAAAATCATCGCTACACTTCCTCAAAAAGTATATGTCTCCTTTGACATCGATGGCCTACTACCTTCTCTTTGCCCACATACCGGCACGCCTGTAGCCGGTGGCTTTGAACTACAACAAATCGCTTTTTTACTTTTTGAACTCGTGCGTTCTGGCCGCCAAATCATCGGCTTTGACCTCAATGAAGTAGCGCCAGGCCCAGACGGCGACTGGGATGCAAACGTGGGTGCACGTGCGCTCTGGCATTTGGTATGTGCAACCGAACTTTCCCGACGACAATCCTTATGAAAATCAAGCAGTCACAAATACTTTCCGGCCTAGCACTAACTTTTGGCTTACTCAGTTTATTTAGCATCTGGAATATTTACAACTGGGACCTCCTCGGCTGGGGCACCAAACTCTTTTTATTCCCTTTCTTGGCTGCAATTAGTTTTTTGACAAAGCTCACTCCCGAACAAACGCCACTATACGTGCGCATTCAACTTGGCTTACTCGGTTTGCACACGCTTTTTTATTTGATTGTTTTTAATTTACAAGACCCGCATGCGCCCAACCTGCTGCTATTGCTTGTCAGCCCATTGCTCTCAACAATTGTATTGCTTCTCGCTAAAATAAGCTTGCTTTCCTCCAGACAAAACCAATATCAATTACAAGGACACACCAAACGCATCAAAGGCCTCTTGTTCCTTACTGGCTTGTTTTATTTATTGATGGGTGCTTTTGCACATGTAGACTTTCTTTTGCCGGGCATTATCTTGGAGGTAGTGGCTATCATCTATTATTTCAGCTTACTGCTCAAGCAAAATTAAGGTCTCCAACCTTCCCAAGCCCAGGCCTCATCATGACCGATATTATGGCTTGACACGGCCGTAGCCCGCAATGCGCGTTTGTCAATAAGAAGACGTTTCAATTTCAACAATAGAAATGCCAATAGAAGAACTCGAGTGTATCATCTGTTTGGGCGCGCCTTTTTCAGAAATGAGAATACCTACATGATTGATTTGCGTTCCATTTGTAAAAAAAACTAAATCACCAGCAGTGGCCTTCTCGGGGTCTATAGCTTCACAAAAGTTAAATTGATCCATGGCCCTTCTGGGTAATTTTACACCTTGTTTTTCAAAAACATAACAGGTGAATCCGCTGCAATCAAAACCAGAAGGATCTATGCCTGCGGTTTTGTAAGGAACACCGATGTATTTCTGGGCTTCTTTGAGGAGCTGTTGTGTTTGAGCGCTGCCTTGCGCAGTGACCTTCACATTGGAATCGGTTGGTTTTTCCATCCATTCGAGCTCTAAGGCGTGTCGTTTGGCCCAATTTGGATTTTTGGCGAGTTCCAAAGCAGCGAGTTGTCGGTATTTGGCGGGGTCCTTGCTTTGGTCGTAAGCCGGGTTCATGAGGAGCCTGCCTGCTTTGCGGTAAACAAGTTTGTAATGACCTTGGCTGTAAAGCTGCGCTAAAGTTTGAAGTTTGGTGTCTTGGGCGGAGACCTTTGAAACAAGGAACAATAGAAAAAAAAGCGCACCTAGAGCGCGTTTAGTTCGAATAAAGCTTACCATTGTAATAAACGACTGATGTTTGATTGGCCAACTTCACGAGTACTTTATTGCCGTAAATTTCGTACTCAGCGTTTTGAAAAGTAGTCAGTTCTTCCACCTTTCCGTCCACCAAAGCACTCACGCCTCCGATGATGTTGCGAAACACCAATACATTATTTTTGAGCAAGAAGGTATGCGGTTGATAGGTGGCAACTTGGATGCGTTGACCATTTGAATAGGCAAAAAAGTAGGAGTTTTCCATCCAGACACAGATGTCGTCTTTGACGTCCCAAAGCTCTGTAGAAAAATTAGATAGCGCTGATTTTTGACCGTTTTGGTAGTGCCACAAATTGCCGTTCATGTCTTCGTAGACCACAAAACCGCGACCAGCTTTGTATTTTTTGATGGGAAAGGATTCTAGCTCCACGAAATTCCCTTTGTCAAAAACATAAAAAGATTGGGTGTATGGGTCTTTAAAACACATGACGTCAGTGCCTAACTGAAAATCGATTACTTCTTCATTGTAAGTGCCGATTTCGAATTTCTGACCGTTCCAATATACAAAATAGGTATTGCTGTTGTCTTTGTATACAACGAGGTTTTCGCCCACACTGGCATTCATGGAAAGCCCATTGGTGATGGTGACCAAACTCTCTACCTTTTGATTCCAGTAGACATTGAGGGCTTGGTAGCGGGTATCTTCAAAAACAATAAGGCTGTCTTTGACGACATACTCGCGGCCAAAATTGGTGAGGGTAGTAAATTTACCGGCGTCCCACATGCGCAGGCCATTGGCAATGCTGTAGGCCATGAGGTGATCTGAGACTTGGTAATTGACGTTTAAAGTGGTGACGTCTATGCGTTGCTTGCCATCGTAAATTTTAAGATTACCTCGGGTGTCGATGTAAGCGACCATTTCGTCGCCGGCTTTGTAGTTGACAATTGGCTGAATTTCGATAGGTCGAAAAAAACCGTCTTGGAAGGAGACAAAATAGTTGTTGAAGTCAGTGGTAGGAACGATGCCTTGTGCCTGAATTGTTGTGGCGCAAGACAAAAATGTACAAAGAATGAGGAATAATCTTTTTAACGGCATCTTTCAAAGTTACCAAAATTTAGACCAATAAATGTATCTTCGTAGCGCTTATCCAATTGACTATGAAAAAAACTATTTTATGCAGTCTTTTTTTGCTTGGTAGCGCTTCGTTTTGGGCGCAGCAAAAAATCACTTATGAAGCATATGACCTCCCGAATGGGTTGCATGTCATACTGCACGAAGAACACGCCACGCCAATTGTAGCGGTATCTGTTCTGTACCATGTCGGCTCGAAAAACGAAAACACCAACCGCACTGGTTTTGCACACTTTTTTGAGCACTTGCTTTTCGAAGGGTCTGCCAATATTGGTCGCGGCGAATACAGCGAGCTCGTCGAAAAAAATGGCGGAACGCTCAATGCCAACACGTCCCAAGACCGCACCTACTATTACGAAGTATTGCCTTCTAACCAACTCGAATTAGGCCTTTGGTTAGAAAGCGAGCGCATGCTACACGCAAAAGTGGACATCAAAGGAATTGAAACGCAACGCAGTGTGGTCAAAGAAGAAAAAAGACAACGCGTAGACAACCAACCCTATGGATCTTTCTTTACCGAAATGTTCAAACGCGTCTTTACTGCGCACCCTTACAACTGGGCGCCTATTGGAAGCATGGAACACCTCGACGCTGCCCAAGAAGAAGACTACGTCAATTTCTACAAAACTTATTATGTTCCGTCAAATGCGACGTTGTCAATTGCTGGCGATATCAACATCGAACAAACCAAAAAATGGATTGCTGCCTACTTCGGAAGCATTCCACAAGGGCAAGCAATCAACCTCTACCGCGATTTCATCAATTTAAGTGATGACGCATTTGTGGCGCGTTACAACATTTCAAAGAATCAGTTTGACGCCAAGAATTTTATGGCATCGAATACACCAGAAGCTAAAAAAATCATCAACAGCTACCTAAGCAAACCGTGTGTCATAGAAAGACCAGCCAAAGACAAACAAAGTATTTCAGGCGTTATCAAGGATACCATCTACGACAACATCCAGTTACCGGCGCTTTTTATGGGCTACAAAATGCCTGCACAAACACACCCTGATACCTACGCTTTGGAGTTCCTAAACGAAGTGCTTTCGAGCGGTAGTTCTTCGCGCATCAATAAAGAAATCGTAGAGAAACGCCAATTGGCACAATATGCCTTCTCCTTTAATTATGGTTTGGAAGATGCCGGTATCGGAATTATGGCGGCCATTGCGCCAAAAGAAGTTGCCTTAGACACCCTTCTTGCTGCATTTGACGCTCAAATTGCCACCATTAAAGCGTCACTCATTAGTGAAGAAGAATTTCAGAAAGTGCGCAATAAATTCGAAAACGATATTGCTTCTAGCAACGCTAGCATTGCCGGCATCGCTGAGAATTTAGCAGACAACCATGTTTATTACGGCGACGCCAATCGCGTCAACTCCTTGTTGTCAAATTATTTGAAAGTCACCAGAGAAGACATCCTTAGAGTAGCCAATACTTACCTCACTCAGGACAACCGCGTGATCCTCTATTACTTACCTAAAGAAAAATAAGCCTCATGAAAAGTCTATATCTCCTCGTGGTATTGATCTTGACCAACAGTGTTTTTGCACAACTCGATCGATCTCAAAGACCAGCTCCAGCGGCGGCACAAAAAATCAACATTCCTGCTTCGCAGGTTTTCACAACCTCAAATGGAATCACGGTTATTTTATCTGAAAACCACAAAATTCCAAAAGTATCTATCGAACTGAGTCTCGGCAACACGCCGCGCTTAGAAGGTAACAAAGCAGGTTTGGCTGATTTTACTGGTTCTTTACTGATGTCGGGTACCACTACCCGCTCCAAAGACCAACTCGATCGCGAAATCGACTTCATCGGCGCCGATCTTTCTGCTGGTTCTTCTAGCATGTACTTAGGTTGCCTCACCAAGCACCTCAGTAAAGGCCTCGACCTCATGACCGACGTGTTGTACAATGCCAACTTCCCTGAAAGCGAAGTAGAACGCGTGCGCAAGCAAAATTTATCGGGCTTGCAATCGACCAAAGCAGACGCAGGAGAGATGGCCAGCAATGCCACGCGCGCTGTAAACTTTCCGAACCATCCGCTCGGCGAAATCATGACCGAAGCCACACTTCAAAATATTTCACGCGAAGACCTACTCGCTTACTACAAAAGCACTTTTACCCCGCAAGGGAGTTATTTAGTTGTTGTGGGCGACATCACAAGAGCTGAAACCGAAGCGTTGGTTCAAACTTATTTTGCGACATGGCAAGGTGGGCCAGCTTACCAAGCTTCTTTAGGCAAAGGCCAATTTGACAAAGGCAACCGCGTCATTTTTGTCAAAAAACCGGGAGCTGTACAATCTGTTGTATATGTCACCTTTCCTATTGATATGCGCGCAGGTCACAAAGACCAACTCGCACTAAATGTCTTGAACGGCATTTTAGGCGGGGGCGGTTTTGGGACGCGCCTGATGCAAAACCTTCGCGAAGACAAAGCCTTTACTTACGGCTGTTATTCCTCTTTGAACATCACCGAAAATGGCTCTTGGATGTCTGCGGGTGGCAATTTCAAAAATGCAGTAACGGACTCCGCCATCACTGAAATCCTGAAAGAATTTGCAGGTATCATTGAAGCGCAGGTTACCGACGAAGAACTCAGCCTCACTAAAAACAACATGGCTGGTGGTTTTGCACGTTCTTTGGAGCGTCCGCAAACAGTTGCGCGTTTTGCCTTGAATACCATCAAACTAAAATTAGCTCCGGATTACTACCAAAAGTACTTGCAACAACTCGAGGCCATTACCAAAGAAGATGTCCTCCGCGTTGCCCAACAGTATTTCACCGCCAAAAACTGCCACATTATTGTGGTGGGTAACGAAGAAATTTTACCCAAACTCTTGCCTTTCGACAGTGACGGTAAAATCGAGAAACTAGATGCTTTTGGTGCTGCCATCAAAGAAACCAAAACAGCTGATATCAGCGCCGATCAACTCCTCGATAGTTATGTAATGGCCCTGACAGCAACCAGCTCTAAAAAAGCCGCGCTCAAAAAAGTAAAAGCGATCAAATCATATGTGCGTGTTTCTGAGTTGAGTTCGGAGCAAATTCCTTTTGCCCTTAGCTCTACAGACTACTTCTGGGAAGGTGTCAAAGAAGCGAGCAAAATGGAAATGCCCGGAATGGTTTTGCAAAAATCATATTTTGACGGCGTAAGCGGCTACACGTTTAGCATGCAAAATGGCCGCGAAGACCTCAAAGCAGAAGAAATCGCTGCCAAGCAAAAAGCGAGCGGGCTCATCCCTGAACTCAACTACAAGGCCAAAGGCATGAACTACGAACTCAAAGGCATTGAAGCCATTGATGGTCAAGATTGCTATGTGTTATACACCACCGACGGCCAAGCTGAGAACTACGATTACTTCACAACCAATACTTTCATGAAGCTGCGTTCTACCAACCTGCGCAAAGTTGGCGATGAACTCGTAGAAACAACAACATCTTTCTCTGACTTCAAGCTTGTCAACGGCATGATGTTCGCTCACTCCTTCAGCATGAGCGTTGGCAAAATGACCTTAAACGGAGTTGTCAAAACTATTGAAGTCAATCCGAAAGCAGTATTGCCCACCGATTTTTAGACCAATTTTAAAGCCACTCTCGAGTGGCTTTTTTATTTTTGTAAAGTTGTTTCTTGCCTTTAATACCAAAAATATGAAGTTATTATTATTGTTGCTTAGCGCTTTTTCACTGCTAAGCGCAACTGCACAAAACACACTAATCTCGAGCGGAAATATTTTTGAAGGTGAGCCGTATTTGGCAGTCAATCCCCAAAATGAGCAACATTTGGTGGCGGCCTGGATGGGTTTTCAATTCAATCAAAAAATTGTGATCAAAAGCGTTGTTTCATTAGATGGAGGCAACACGTGGTCAGCGCCTGTTTGGCAAGCGCATCAACAAGCAGGCAACAGCAGTGCCGATGTTTCGCTCGGCTTTGACCTCAATGGCAACCTTTACATGGCATATATTGACTACGACAACGTCAATTTTACAAATGGCGCCGTCATTTGCAGAAAATCCACCGATGGAGGCCTCAGTTGGGGGGCAGCCGTGTTGGCAAGATCCATCGCTTCATGTCCGAATAAACTGTGTATTGACCGCCCTTGGATTGCAGTAGATCCATTAACAGGAAGCATCGTCATTACGAGTACAAACGCCAAGCAACCAACACTTGTGCAAGCACCGTATCATCCTTATACGGCAATCTCATCAGATGGCGGTGCGAGCTTCAGTTTACAAGAACTCGATGCAGCGCCGTTTTTAGCGGGCAGCGCGATACCTCAACCAATGCCTTCGCCTGCATTTGCCAACGACGGCACATTTATGGCAGCGTATCCAAGCTTTGAAACAGCCCAGAGTATTTTACCTAGAGTGGTAGAGGTCAACAAAACCGCACCTGCATCATTTTACAGCTACCAAACAGCCTTTCAAGGCCTTGGCTTTGGCGCCGGAAACGACACCCTCAAGAGCGGCCCGCATTTGGCGCTTGACCCAACTAATTCTGGACGCGCTGCCTATTTCTTTATGACTGCTGTATTTGGAGATCCTGATATCGCCTTTATTGAAAAAAATGGCAGCACATGGAGTGCACCATCCAGAGTAAACAACGACCCGCAAGCCAATGGCGTTATACAAGATTTAATTTGGGCAGACTACGACACCGATGGCGACCTTGCCGTTTGCTGGCGAGACCGCCGCAATGGCAGCCCTGGAACTTATAGTAGCGCCAGCCAAATCTTTTGCCGCATTCAAAGCAATCAGTCTTGGGGCGCCGAATTTACAATTAGCCCGAATGTTGCACACGATTCCATCTTACTTGAAAATGGCAACGACTTCTTAAATGTACAATTTCAAAACAATCAACTTTATACTGTTTGGGGCGATGTACGCAGTGGCAGTTTGAAAATCTACCTCAATCGCTACAATCAAAACGACAGCACCAATTTTGTGCAGCAAATCCCTACAGCTTTGCCTATTTACCCCAATCCTAGTTTTGGTATTTTTGAAGTTCCAGTAGTCTGTAACGGGCAAGCTTTCGAAGTTTGTAACCAAGATGGAAAAGTAGTTTTAATGGGTACCCTAGAACAGCAACTTGACCTCAGTTCTTTTCCTGCAGGAACTTACTTCTTGTCGGTCGGACGCCAACAATTTAAATTGCTCAAAAATTAGCCGAAGTGTTGATATCTTCGCTGCATATTTTTAAAAATAAGCGGTATCTTTGAGCTATGAGTGAATTCGTTGTATCGGCACGCAAATACCGCCCGCAAACCTTTGACACGGTTGTGGGGCAGCAATCCATTACCAATACACTCAAAAATGCCATCAAAAACCAGCACCTTGCCCAAGCATTTTTATTTTGTGGCTCACGGGGTGTAGGCAAAACCACCACGGCGCGTATCCTGGCCAAAACCATCAATTGCTTCAACCCTACATCAGAAATTGAAGCCTGTGACCAATGCGATTCCTGCCTATCCTTCCACACCGGAAACTCCCTCAACATTTACGAGCTAGATGCCGCCTCCAACAACTCCGTTGACGACATCCGCAACCTCATCGATCAAGTGCGCATTGCGCCACAACTCGGCAGCCACAAAGTTTATATCATCGACGAGGTTCACATGCTCTCTACTTCGGCTTTCAACGCCTTTCTCAAAACCCTAGAAGAGCCTCCAAAGCATGCTATTTTTATTTTAGCAACCACGGAAAAACACAAAATCATCCCCACTATTCTCTCCAGATGTCAAATTTTTGATTTCCAGAGAATCCGTGTCAAGGACATCGCCGATCACCTCAGCACCATTGCTACCAAAGAAGGTGTTTCTGCCGACCCAGAAGCCCTGCACCAAATAGCCATGAAAGCCGATGGCGCCTTGCGCGACGCCCTTTCTATCTTTGATCAGCTCGTTACCTTTGCCGGCAACACGCTCACCTACAAAGATGTTCTTGAAAACCTGCACATCCTAGACTACGAATACTATTTCAAAGTCATCGACGCCGCTGAAAAAGAAGACATTTCTTCGGCCCTACTCATTCTCAACGACATCTACGAAAAAGGCTTTGATGGCCATCATTTCGTTGTTGGGCTTGCCGAACACCTGCGCAACATTCTCGTTTGCAAAGACCCCAGAACCGCAAGTTTACTCGAAACACCAGACACCATCAAACAACGCTTTGTGCAGCAAGCAACAGAAATTGAAGCACAAAGACTCCTCAGAGGCCTGCAGGTGCTGTCCAAAACCGATGTCGACTACAAAGCCTCCAAAAACCAGCGGCTTCTCATTGAAGTAGCTCTTATGCAGCTCTGCTCCCTCAAGCAAGAGCAAGAAAAAAAAAAGGGCTAACTGAGCGCATCGACATCCTCCCTTCGCCCAAACAATCACTGCGAAAAGCCAAAACCAACAGCGCTCCTTCAACGAGTACAACAACTGCAGCACCCACCACCACAAGTGCTCCACCTGCTCTACCCTTAAAAGAACCAGCAATTCAGTTGAGTAAGCCGCAAGGCAACGTGAAAGCCAACATGATTTCTATTCGGGAAACCCTCGAAAAAGACAAAGAAAGCAACCAACAGGTGCGCCAAGAAGACCTCCCACGCGAAGGCTTTCACCTCGATCACGTCAAAATGTACTGGAAACAATTTGCGTTTCAAGTCAAAGAAGATGGCATGGAAACTTTTTACAATGCACTCATCAAGCGAGACCCTGTCTTGAGAGGCGAAGAAACCCTCGAACTTACCGTAGACAACCTCGTTCAGCAAAATTACATCCAAACCCACCTGCTTACCTTTAAAGAATTCATGCGCAAGCAACTCAACAACTTCTACCTAGACATCGTGTTGGTGCAAGCCGCCGCCGATGAAGAAGAAGTCAAATTCCTTACTGGCAAAGACAAATTTGCTGCATTGGCTCGCAAAAACCCGAACCTGCACACACTCAAAAATCGTTTCAATCTAGACATCGATTACTGATGCAGGCCAACTGGATATTTGCAGCACCCAACCCACTTCTCGAAAAAGAAGCCCAATATTTTTTGCAGCAGTGGAATGCCCAAGCCACCTTTGAAATCCAGAGTTCAGGCACCACCGGCGCACCTCAAATTTTCAGATTTAGTCATGCGCAAATGCTGCATTCTGCAAAAGCAAGTATTGACGCTTTAGGGTTAAATACACAAACCAAAGCACTCCTTTGTTTGCCCACGAGCAGTGTTGGCGCAAAAATGCTCATGGCGCGTTCTCTAGTTGGTGCTTTTGAATTGACCCTCCAACAACCTAGCTCAAGACCACTTCAGCACCTCGAACAAGCCATCGATTTTATTGCAATGGTACCCACACAGTTGCAACAAAGCCTCTTGCACGACCTCGAGCAGCTCAAGCGCATTCCTAAAATTTTAGTGGGCGGAGGCGAGCTCACGCCTGTGCTGAAAGCGGCGTGTCGTGCGGCAGGGCTCCAAGTTTGGCAAAGCTACGGCATGACCGAAACGCTTTCTCATGTGGCACTCCAACAAATTAGCCCCATAGAAGTTGCGCATTACAGCGCCCTACCCGGCATTCAATTTTCAACAAAAAACGACTGCTTAGTAATCCACTACCCACAAATGCAACTCCAGGCATTTTACACCAAAGACCTTGTCAACCTTCACAGTTCAACTACCTTCACTTGGTTAGGCAGAGCCGATAACGCTATTAACTCCGGCGGATTCAAAATCATTCCTGAACTCCTCGAACAAAAACTGGCTGGTCACTTTCAAAATCCATTCTTCACCGCAGGTATTACCGATGAAAAATGGGGACAAGTCGTCGGGATCATTTTTGAAGGCGAAATCGTCAAAGATTACCTTCATTTCGACGGACTCGGACTCTCTAGTGCAGAAATACCAAAAAAATATGCCTGCATTCAGGTTTTCAAGCGCACAAGCACCCACAAAATTCAACGCAAAGAAATCCTTCAATCTTTGAGCAATGCCGACTGGAAATCCATATAAAACACTCGGCGTTGAGCCAAATGCAAGTCCTGAAGCCATTAGAAAGGCTTACCGCACTTTGGTGAAAAAATACCACCCAGACAAAAACCCGAATCAAGTAGCTGCCGCCAAATTCATTGAAATACAAGCCGCCTACGAACAAATCACCAATGGCGAAGGTGGGCTTCAGCCTGAAGCAGTAGAACAAAAATACCGCGCCACCCAACAACAATACGACCAAGACCTCGAGGCCTATAAGCAACAAAGAGCCGCTGCCCGCGAAAAACTCCGCCAACAAAAACTCAAAGAAGAAGCTTACAAATTAAACTACCTTCAACAACTGAAAAGTGGAAAAATTAGACTTTGGCACCAGGCTGTGGCTTACTTGGGCTTGCTCCTATTTTTTGTGGTTTGGCTAGACTACTTCTTGCCTTCCAAACAAGTGCCCATCCAAGCTCAGGCTTATGGTATTCATGCCTATGGCAGCGTAGACAATCATTTGGTGCAACTTTTCAAAAGCACGGACGGCCGCACTTATTGGGTCAGTGACTATCTCAGCCAAAATTTACCAAAAGTACAGGGCTTAAGTACCATCCAAACACCTTGGCTGCACCAGGTCAAAGCCTTGCATTTCAATGCTGGCCTATACGAGCTCAGTACGCCAATCCATTTCAGTTTTTATTGGGCTCAAATTTGGGTGAGTTTACTCTTTTTGGTTCCTTTTCTCAGTTGGCATTTTGCGAGTGCAGATATTATTTTTGTAGCGGGTTCTTTTGTTTCTCGCTATGCTATTTTTGCAGTCATGTTATGGTTTTTAATCAGTGAAAACCGCTACCTTCATCTCTTGAGTTTAGGCCAATTATGAGTACCAAAAAAGAAAAAGCAAAATTTGTTGTCGAAGCGTTAGAAACACTTTATCCAGAAACACCTATTCCGCTCGACCACAAAGATCCTTACACCCTATTAATTGCGGTTTTACTTTCTGCACAATGTACAGATGCACGCGTCAATACCGTAACACCACACTTATTTGCACTTGCCGACAACCCCTTCGATATGGCTCAGCAACCTGTGGAGCGTATCCAAGAAATCATCAGGCCTTGCGGGCTTTCTCCTAAAAAAGCAGCGGCAATATCTACACTTTCTAAAATATTGATCGATACATATCAAGGTGAGGTTCCAAAAAATTACGAAGCGCTAGAAGCCCTGCCAGGTGTAGGGCACAAAACAGCGTCAGTTGTGATGTCGCAAGCTTTTGGTTTTGCCGCCTTCCCCGTCGATACGCATATCCATCGTTTACTGACGCGCTGGGGCCTAACGAGCGGCAAGAACGTCGAGCAAACCGAACGAGATGCCAAAAGTCTTTTTGCCGAAAACACCTGGAACAAACTGCACCTCCAAATCATTTTTTATGGACGCGAATACTCACCTGCGCGTTCACCTAAACGAGACAAAGACTTCATTACGCTAGCAATTGGCACTGCCAAAGCGCGCAAAGAACTTTGTTGATTTCAACAATTGTTGATAACCCTCCTTCACAACTTTTTTATAACTAAGGGTCGCTAGTTTTTCGTTGTCAGGTAGCCTTTGCCTATATTTGTTCAATGGACGCACCCGACAACAACCGCAAACCAATTGCACGCATCAAAAACCAAGCGCAAGCGTTTGGAGAAATCGGGCGCGTACCACCTCAAGCCATTGACATCGAACAAGTTGTGCTTGGCGCCATGATGCTTGAAAGCAAAGCCATCAACGACACCATCGACATCCTTTCAGAAAAAACATTCTACGACCCACGTCACCAATACATTTTCAAAGCCATTCGTGGGCTTTTTGCTGCAACCAACCCTATCGACCTCGTTACCGTTACTTCCCATTTACAAAAAAGTGGCGAACTCGAACTTGCAGGCGGTGCAGGCTATGTGAGCTCCCTCACAACGCGGGTAGCAAGCGCTGCTCACGTACAACACCACGCACGTATTCTTGCGGAGAAATTTATCAAAAGAGAACTCATTAACGTCAGTTCGAAAATCATCCGCGATGCCTACGACGACACCCGCGATGTCTTTGATTTGCTCAACGATGCCGAATCTGACCTCTTCAGTATTGCTGAAAACAACATGTCAAAGCAAGTGGGCTCTATGTCCTATATTGTGCAAGAAGCCATTCACGAGATTGAACTCGCTTCCAAAAACACGGATGGTGTTTCGGGCATCCCGACCGGTTTCCACGACCTCGACAAAGTAACTTCAGGCTGGCAACGCTCAGACATGATTGTCCTTGCGGCGCGCCCAGGTATGGGTAAAACCGCATTTGTACTTTCGATGGCGCGCAATACCGCCGTAGATTACGGCAGAGGCGTTGCGGTGTTCTCACTCGAGATGTCCTCAGTGCAGTTGGTCAAGCGTCTTATTGCGAGTGAATCTCGTCTTTCTGCAGAAAAACTGCGTAAAGGTGACCTCAAAGAACACGAATTCCAGCAACTCCACAGCCGCATTGGCAAACTAGCCGAAGCACCTATTTTTATTGACGACACCCCAGGCATCAATATTTTTGACTTCCGAGCCAAGTGTCGCCGTTTGAAAGCCCAACACAACATCGACCTCATCATCATTGACTACCTTCAATTGATGAGCGCCAAAGATTCAAAAAGTGGAGGCAACCGCGAGCAAGAAATCTCGACCATTTCGCGCTCCATCAAAGAAATCGCCAAAGAATTGAATGTTCCTATTATCGCACTCTCTCAGTTGAGCCGCTCGGTAGAAACAAGAGGCGGAGACAAACGACCAATGCTTTCCGACTTACGTGAATCCGGGGCCATCGAGCAAGATGCCGATATCGTTTCTTTTATTTACCGTCCGGAATACTACGATATCACCCAAGACTCCGATGGTAATTCTACATTAGGAACTGGCGAAATCATCATTGCCAAGCACCGAAATGGCGCCCTCAAAAATGTCAGGTTGCGCTTTGTACCAGAATTTGCCCGTTTCGAAAACCTCGACGAAGTAGAAGCCTTAGATCTTCCCGGCACAAACAATGCAGGGCTCAATCAATTTAACCAAGAATTTTCGACCTATACCATCAAAAGTAAAATGGATGACGGCAGCGAAGACATTTTCAGCAAAGACAACTCCGATGAAGATCCGTTCTAGCCTTCTTTTCACCTTTTTCGCCTTTTGTATCAGTTTTCAGAGTTGGTCTAGTCAAATCCTAGTGCCAATGGACGACTCCCAACGCGACCACCTGAAAGCCTACGGTTTGGCCTACTGGACCCTCGAAAACCAAATCACCATTGAGTGGTTGCTCAATTACCGTGGCGGTAGCTTTCTGATTCCGCACTTGCAACGCATCGAAGAAGAATTATTACTGCGCAACATCAGCTACCAAATTTTAGCCGAAGGTCAGGTCAATCAAATCAAAAATGAAATTGCCAACCCAGAGGTCAATATGGAAGTAGTGCAGCTAGAAAAAGCGCCCAAAATTGCCGTTTATACCCCACCCAACAAACTTCCCTGGGACGACGCCGTTACGCTTGTCCTGACATACGCCGAAATCAAATACGACAAAATCTACGACTCCGCTATTGTCAATGGTATTTTGCCTAAATACGACTGGCTGCACCTACACCACGAAGATTTCACTGGGCAATATGGTAAATTCTACAGCTCGGCACGCATGCAAAGTTGGTACCAGCAAGAAGTCCAACGCTCTGAAGCAGCAGCGACCAAATTAGGCTTTGCTTCTACGGCAGCGCTCAAACGTGCCGTGGCTTTAAACATTCGGAATTTTGTCATTGGAGGAGGTTTCTTATTCACCATGTGCTCGGGCACCGATTCTTTCGACATTGCATTGGCCGCACAAAACGTAGACATCCAAGAAGCGGTCTTTGACGGCACCCCCTCCGACCCCAATGCGCAAGGCAAACTAGACTTCGGCCAAACCTTTGCTTTTGAAGATTTTCACATCATCAAAGACCCAATGGTCTACGAATACAGCGACATCGATGGCACCGATCTGCGCACTCAACGCCAAATCACCGAAAAAACCGATCAATTTACACTCTTTGATTTCTCTGCCAAATGGGATGTCGTGCCAACCATGCTCACGCAGTGTCATGTCGACGTCATCAACGGCTTCTTGGGCCAAACCACCGACTTCCACAAAGAATTCATTAAGTCAAACGTACTTATTTTGGGCGAAAACAAAGCCGCCAACACCGCCAAATACGTGCATGGCGAATTTGGCCAAGGCACCTGGACTTTCTACGGAGGCCACGACCCCGAAGACTACCAACACCTTGTAGGCGACCCTCCAACAGACCTCAATTTACACCCCAACTCACCAGGTTACCGCCTCATTTTGAACAACATATTGTTTCCTGCTGCCAAAAAACAAAAACGCAAAACATAGTTTTTAGCAAATCGCATTCATTTTCGCGTTTTTTTACTTAAACTTGCATCGAATTTCCAATCGCCCATTTCAGGGCCAGCTCCAAATTCAGCTTATAACATACCATTGATGGATTTAAAGACCTTAGAGAGTAAAAAAATCTCGGACCTACGTGTAATTGCACAAAGCCTTGGCATTGATGCCGGCAGTCTCAAGAAAAACGAACTCATTGCCGCAATTACAGGTAAAAACAGCTCAGCACCTGTTGAAAATGCAGGCCCCGTAACTGAAGCAGCAGCACCTGTTGCAACAACAGACGCTCAACCTGAAGTCCGCAAACGTGGTCGCAAGCCCAGAATCGTGGTAAGCGACGAAACGCCTGTTGTTGAAGAAGTAGCGCTAGTTTTGGATACGCCAGTTCTCAAAGATGAAAAACGAGAACGCTTTCAGAAGAAACAAACGCGTACTGCGCCAGAAGCCAGCGAGCAAAGTCAAGAACAGCCAGACGGACAAATTCAACAACGAAAGCCGCAACATCAGCACCAAAATCAAAACCAACAACAAGGCCAACGTTTCGAGAACCGCAATCCGAACCAAAATCCAAATCAACGTCAGCAGCGCCAGCCTAACGAAAATCAAGAAGAAGTCATCAAAGAAGAACACTTCGACCTCGTTGGCATCGTTTCAGCAGAAGGTGTTTTAGAAGTGATTCAAGATGGCTATGGCTTCTTGCGTTCTTCAGACTACAACTATTTGCCCTCACCAGACGACATCTATGTTTCTCAAAATCAAATCAAACTCTTTGGTCTAAAAACCGGAGACACCGTTAAGGGCACCATTCGCCCACCTAGAGAAGGTGAAAAATTCTTTCCGCTTGTTAAAGTAGAATCTATCAACGGCCGCGACCCTTCTTACATCCGAGACCGCGTTCCTTTTCAATACCTTACTCCGCTCTTCCCGTCCGAAAAATTCAAACTCACAGGCCACGCTCAAGAAACACTCTCCACAAGAGTTATGGATCTTTTTGCGCCCATCGGAAAAGGACAGCGCGGCATGATTGTCGCTCAACCTAAGACGGGGAAAACCATGCTCCTAAAAGACGTAGCTAACGCCATTGCCGCGAATCATCCTGAAACCTATCTGATTGTTTTGCTCATTGACGAGCGTCCTGAAGAGGTAACCGACATGGCGCGTTCTGTAAAAGCAGAAGTCATTGCCTCTACTTTTGACGAACCAGCTGACCGCCACGTAAAGGTGGCCAATATGGTACTCGAAAAAGCAAAACGCATGGTAGAATGCGGACACGACGTCTGTATCTTACTAGATTCCATCACGCGTTTGGCACGTGCCTACAATACCGTTTCCCCTGCTTCAGGCAAAGTGCTTTCGGGTGGTGTCGACGCCAATGCCTTGCACAAACCAAAAAGATTCTTTGGTTCTGCGCGTAAAATCGAAAACGGAGGTTCACTCTCTATTCTCGCCACTGCACTTACCGAAACCGGTTCTAAAATGGATGAAGTCATCTTTGAAGAATTCAAAGGAACAGGCAACATGGAGCTCCAACTCGACCGCAAAATTTCTAACCGACACATCTACCCTGCCATTGACATTACGGCATCAGGAACACGTCGCGAAGACTTACTTGTCGGTAAAGACGTCTTACAACGCGTTTGGCTCCTGCGCAAGTTTATCGCCGACATGAACCCAGTTGAAGCCATGGAATTCATGAAATCACATATGGAAAACACACTCTCCAACGAAGAGTTTTTAGTTTCAATGAATAGCTAATGAAAAAAGGTTGGCATTACGGCTTGGTGTTTAGCGGTCTTTGGATTGCGCTCAAAATGCTTGCTTTTTGGTGCAATTGGCGCTTAGATGAAATCCAAATTTTCGTCTTGCTCAATATGGCTTTCCTGACCAGCGCTATTGCGTTGTTTATGTACCACAAAAAAAGAACCAACACCGAAGAGAGCAACTTCCTAACCGACATCAAAGCGGGCGTTACCGTGGGCCTTCCCTACACTCTTTTGGTGAGTTTCTTTTTGTTTTTTTATTACCAGGACATCTATCCTGAGTTCAATGAACAAAAAAGAGCTGCGTTTGAACGCAAAATGGATAGCCCAGAAGAAATTGCAGCTATTCGCAATGGCAACAGCGCGCTAGAAAACAAAAGCGATGCAGAGATAGTAGCCATGGCGCGACAAAACACTGCCATGATGTACGACCCACAATTTACTTTAAGTGTCAGCTTATTGGCCCTTTTGGTTTACGGAACCCTCAATAGCCTGCTCATTGCGGTTATTTACCGTAGGGTTGTGTTTAGAGATTAGCTTTTAAGCATTTAAAGACGCGCACAGCTTTTGCCCGAGTGCGTCGTAGTCAATTCCATCAAAGTTGCCACTAGACATCATGAGCAGCACTTTATGGTGCCAATCTTGCGCTTCAATAAAAGCCAACACATCTTGGGTTTGCGTACAAATCTGCACGGCGCCTCCAAAACCTGCTTTCACTTCTTCCGGATCGAGTGCCGGTAATTTTTTGTGTTCAACTACCTCCGGACTAAAATAAACGAGCGCGTGGTCAGCGGCATCCATTGCGCCCTCGTATTGCGGTAAAAATGCTTTTTGCAAAGAACTAAAAGTGTGGAGTTCCATGCAGGCAATGACTTCTCGATCTGGATATTGTTGTTTAACAGCCGAGGTAGTTGCTTTGAGTTTAGACGGTGAATGCGCAAAATCTTTGTAAAGCACAAAACTACCTTCTGAAACCACTTTCTGCAAACGCTTACCTGCACCGGTAAAATCGGACATGGCGTTGAGAAATGAATGAGGATCAATGCCCATCTGGGATGCCACATACATGGCGCCCATTAGATTTTGGAGGTTGTGTGCGCCAAAAACTTGAAGTTGGTATTGTTGTTCGTCAAAAGTCAGTAAGGTACCGTTTGCGTTGGGTTCAAAAACAGGCGTCTGATATGGAAATAAAGAAATATTCGAAGCGTTTTGAGCAAGTCGCTGAATTTCTAAATCTTCTTGATTGTAAACCAAAGCCCCGTTAGGTTCAATGAGCGAAACAAATGTTTCAAATTGAGAGACATAATTTTCAAAAGTTGGAAACACATTGATGTGATCCCAGGCAATGCCTGATAACAAAGCAATATGTGGTCTGTACAAATGAAATTTAGGGCGACGGTCTATGGGTGAGCTCAGGTATTCATCCCCTTCTAAAACCATAAACTTGGCTTCTTGCGTCAGCTTCACCATACAATCATAGCCGTCAAGCTGAGCGCCGACCATGTAATCTACATCTAGCCCAATTTTAGCTACGGCATGCAATAGCATAGAAGTGATGGTAGTTTTGCCATGGCTACCGCCAATAACGACGCGAATCTTGTCTTTGCTTTGCTCGTAGAGGTATTCTGGATAACTGTAAATAGGAATACCTAATTCTTTAGCAGCCAATAATTCAGGATTGTCGGCTCTTGCGTGCATGCCAAGAATCACAGCCGTAAGGTCTTTGTGAATGCGCGCAGCATCCCAACCGAGGTCGGGGGGTAAAATACCTTGTTTTTTTAAGCGGGTAAGCGATGGTTCAAAAATTTCATCGTCTGAACCAGTTACTTCGATTCCTTTTCTAGAAAGCGCAATGGCGAGATTGTGCATCGCGCTGCCGCCAATGGCTATAAAATGTACTTGCATTTTTCTTATTTTTTCAAAACATTGGCACCGGTAGAATCATTGAACCATATGTATTCTGTACTCACCTGTCCGTCTCTTGTAAAATAAGTTTTGCCATTTTCATCAGTTGTTTGCTCGTAAACGACGCCATATCCGTTCGGGTCAACTACAACTCTTCTAATAATAACTTTGGTAACAAAACCTTCTTTATTCTTGATTTGATAGGTCTTTTCGGTCATGGTATTCACTGCGAACAACACGCCGTTTTCATCGCGCAAATAATTAGGAGTTGTTTTCAACTGAACAGTGGAAGCTGCAGTTTGCTGGATTTTCTCGTATTGTGCTTGGCCACCAACTGTAGCGGCTTCTTGCTCTTGCTGTTTGGTATAAGCAACGTCTTGTTGGCGCGCATTGAGCTCATTCATGTTTTGCTCGGCTTTGGCAGGCTCTTTCTGCGCTTGAAGATCTAGGCCATTTTGAAACTCATTGAGTCTTTTGAGTTCGTATTCTTGACGGTTAGCGGCAGCTTTCGCGGTAGTTTGATCTTGGTAGTCTTTGGCGTCTTTCCAGGCGCTGATGTTGTCACTGTTTTCTTGTTGACGAACCGCTGCACTTGCATCTCGGGCTTGAACCGCTACTTCATGTTCTTGGGTTTGTTGGGCTTTATCGGCTTCAAGGGTGACTTGTGTATTGTTGTTTTGACGGGCTGCTATTTCGCGTTGAGAACGGGTGAGTTCTAGTTGAGACATGGTTTCAAAGGAGCCGATTTGGGCATTTTGTTGCGAAAAATAATTCTGGTATTCCACTTCAGTGCGGATCTGTTGTTGGGTGCGGT